>SLIE01000380.1 GCA_007135795.1 Desulfobacterales bacterium | reverse complement strand
TGACCTGCAGCCCGAACTGCTTCTTCATCCGGTGGGCCAGCCACTCGATGGTATCCGCTAAGTCCCCTTGCTGTAATACGGGCGGAGTCAGCTCATGTGAAAGATTCCGGGATTTTTCAATCGACTCCTTCAGCGTTGATTCCACATTCTTCAGCAACTCAATGGACGGATGTCGTTCTCTTGTCACCTGCACTTGTATCCATGCACTCGCCAGGAGCTGCTGCAGGTCATCATGCAATAGACCGGCAATCCTCCGGCGCTCCCGCTCTTCCGCCTCGATCAGTTCTACCGTAAGCTCCTGTAACTGCCGGGACCGGGCCTCTGCCAATTCAGTGCGGTCGGCAACCTGCTGCTCAAGGGTGTCTGTTAACGCCTGCAAGGCCGCCTCCGCCATTTTACGCTGTGTAATATTTTCTATGATGGCAATCTCATAATCAGGCCGGCCGTGAATATCCCTCACCAGGGAGAGTGTCAGACATGCCCATACAGGGTGACCCTGCTTGTGAATAAAACGTTTCTCGATGGTATAGTTTTCCAGATTTCCGGCAGCCATTTGACGAAACGGTATCAGGTCGAGATCAATGTCATCCGGGTGCGTAATATCCGGCCAGGGCGTGGCTCTCATTTCCTCGGGCGTATAGCCGAGCATGTTGCAAAACGCTTCATTTACATCCACCCAGTGCGCACTTGTAAGATTGACACGGCCCATGCCGATGGCGGATTGTTCAAAGACGATGCGGAATTTCTCTTCGCTTTCCCGCAGGGCATTTTCCGCCCGCTTGCGTTCGGTGATATCTCTCACCAAAGACAGGATATAATGTTCCCCGCCAAAGTGAACCTTGCCTGCTTTTACTTCCGCAATGAACTTACTCCCGTCTTTTCGCAAATGTATCGTCTCAATGATCTCGGTTTGTCCTGGCTGCCATTCTTTCCATTTTCGCAGAATTTCATCGTGCCTGGACCGATCTGAATGAATATCGAAGACGCTCATGCCCAGGAGTTCTTCACGGGAATATCCGGTATGGGACATTGCAGCATGGTTCACATCCAGAAAACAGCCTTTAAGGTCATGTAAATACATCATGTCGGCCGATTGCTCAACAAGGCAGCGGTACTTTTCCTCGCTTTCCAGAAGCTTTTCCTCGATTTGTTTCCTTTCAGTTATATCGCGGAGAATATGCTGAAAAAATGATTGCCTATCTATTTTAAAATACCCAACGCTTGCCTCTGCAAGAAACCTGGTGCCATTCTTACGAATGTGCAACGCCTCATAAATATGACCATCCTCCTTGATTGCCCTTTCCTGGATCACTTCGTAGGGGATGTTTCTCTTTGAGTCACGAATCTCCCTGATATTTTTTTGAAGCAATTCCTCTCGGGAAAATCCGTATGTCATAACTGCCTTTTCATTGGCTTCGACAATATGCCCGCGGGCATCAACAAGCAAAATGATGTCGTTTGCGTATTGGGTAAGGTATTCAAACCGCTCCAACAAGCTCTTCCGTTCATTTTCGAGCTCGTATTGCCGTCGAAAGAATAAAGCGCGCTGATGTTTTTGAAAAAGAAACAAGCCAAGCCCGAAAACGAGACATGTGCCCAATATTGTAAGCCATTTTATACGGTTGTTGGCATTGACAATTTCCTGGGTTCTTGCGGCTACAAGATGTTCCAGGCGGGTTTTATAATGCTGGAGTTCTTCTTCGAGCAGAACTTTGTCAGTGGCATCGTGAATAATGGAAAGAAGCAGTGTGCGGTCAGATGGTGTTGTAAAAGGAGAGCTGTAGACTTCGACAGTCCGGACCTCTCCGTTTGCAAGCCGATGAGGAAAAATGAAATAATTGCGTTCTTCATCTCTTGCCAGACTATACTCGACAACAACATCCTGCAATTCAAAGACATTTAATTGCTGAATCTGCATTTGACGCAATTGATCAATGGAATAACCATAAAAGGCAATTGCAGCTTCGTTTGCATCGATAATTGCGCCGTCTTCCGGATCAATAAGAAGCACCATGGAAGCATGAGCTGTCAATTCAGGGGGCAACTGGCCATCAGGAATCGAATCCGCATGGCTTATTGAAATCGCAATTAAAAGTGTAAAGCAGATCAGCAACAGTTTTTTTCTCATACCCATAAATGATTTCCCGAGCAAAAATTGAGCAGATGAACTTGTCAGATTCGGTCCTCACATAAAAAAATGCGTAATACTTTTCTGGAAACACAGTATATATTGACAATTTAAAATGAATTTACAAGCTATCTCAAAAAAAAAGATCACGCCCGCTGGCAAGACGTGATCTTTTTTTTGAGATAGCTTGTAGTCAATTTATTCGTATATGCCGACGGCATAGCAGGTTATCCGGTTTTCTGGGAATACCATTATACGGTTTGGTTCCTGATTTCATTATCTGCCGCGATCACCTCTTCGGTCATCTGCTTGCGGTAATCTTTTAACGCACGCTTTAAACGATCATCGGACAGCGCCAGGATCGAGACAGTCAAAAGCGCGGCATTCTTGGCGCCGGCCTTACCAATGGCAGTGGTCCCGACCGGAATACCACCGGGCATCTGGACAGTGGACAGTAACGAGTCCAGGCCGCCCAGATCGGAAGTGGCCATGGGGACGCCGATAACCGGCAGGATGGTCAGCGATGCCATTACGCCGGCCAGGTGCGCCGCTTTTCCGGCTGCCGCAATAATGACCTTGATCCCTTGAGATTCGGCTTCAACGGCAAACTTGTGGGCCCGGTCCGGCGTGCGGTGGGCGGAAATCACGCGGCATTCATACGGAATCTCAAAGGCCTTTAACACTTTAAGGCTTTCCACCATGGTGGAATAATCCGATTTGCTCCCCATGACCACGACAACCATAGGGTTTGTTCTATCTTCTGACTGATTCATTTACAAGATACCTCCGCTAAAAAATTATTGACCCGACGGACCTTTTCGACAAAAGCCGTCAATTCGGATAATACCGGTGAAAGACGCTGCAAGTCCTTTTCGGTTGACACCGCCATTGTGGATGGTACGTAAATAAAGTCGGGAATGCAGACGCCTTCCACAAGCGCCTGATGCAGCACAACAACCCCGCAGCCCACTGTGGCGTTGAATACAATGCTTTTAAAACCGATAAAATTATTCTCCCCCACTTTGCATGGGCCGTGAATCATGGCCCATACGCCACGGAAGCCCCTTTCCCGATTCCAATAACCACTACCGTATCGTGAACAAAGAGCGATTTATTGATTTGCGGGTATTGGCCCGCATGATAGCTGATATCATTTCCAGCTCCCTTTTAATTTCATTTGTGTACTTTGTCAAACCTGCTTTTCAGTCAGCCGATCTAAGGCCTCTCTGTACTTTTCCCGGGTTTTCCGAACGACCTCATCGGGGAGCGAGGGGACGGGCGGCTGTTTGTTCCAACGGATGCCTTCGAGATAGTCACGGACAAACTGTTTGTCGAAGCTTGGGGGTGAAGACCCCGGCCGGTATGATGCGGCCGGCCAGAACCGGGAGGAATCCGGTGTGAACAGCTCATCGATCAATATCAGTTTCCCGTTACAGAAGCCGAATTCGAACTTAGTGTCTGCGATAATAACCCCGCGTTTCTCCGCGTGTGCTGCAGCAAAGGCATATAGCTGCAGGCTGATGTCACGTACTTTCTGAGCCGTTTCTTTTCCAATCAGATCCGCAGCCTGTTCGAATGAGATATTTTCATCATGCGCCCCTGCCTCGGCCTTTGTCGATGGCGTAAAGATGGGCTCGGGAAGCCGCTCGGCCTCCGCCATGTTTTCAGGCAGGGCGATGCCGCATACACGGCCGGTCTTCTGATATTCCTTCCAGCCGGAACCGACAAGATACCCCCTGACAATGGCTTCGACCGGCAGGGGATCCGCTTTTTTCACCAGCACCGAGCGCGAAGCAAGATCATCCTTCTGCCACCTGCCGTCATCCCATCCTTCCAGGTCGGGCAGCGTGTCCACGATATGATTTTCGATAAGATCCTTGGTTTCGGTGAACCAGAAATTCGACAAGCGTGTCAGAATAGCGCCTTTGTCTGGAATCGGGTTGGGCAGGACATGATCGAAAGCCGAAATCCGGTCACTGGCAACGATGAGCAAGTGCCGATCATCATCGGCACGATATACGTCCCGGACCTTGCCTTGGCGATAAAATGTAAATTTTGACTGTGAATTCATTTTGTTGCTCCTTTGATTTTTACTGGCGGCGGATGGACGATATTGCCGGTATAGACAGAAAACAGTGTCCATTCTATCTATATAGTCCATCCTGAACCAAACTATTACAAGCTATCTCAAAACAATCTAACACCCGCTGGCGGCGTTGCTTCGCGGACTGTCATCGCCGCACCGTTGGGGGAAAGCAGATTTGTCAATTTCCTGTGGCAGCGGCGTTTATCCCAGCCCTGAAAGCCGCCAGATTCATATCGACAAACCGCTGCTTTGTCGTTTCTTCAATTGTTCGGCAAAACAAGTCAGGTGCCATGGGCAGCACGCCGGTTCCGACAAGAGCTCCGAGCATGGCCATATTCATGGCAACGGGGGCTCCGGCCTCTTCGGCCAGTCGCAGCGCATCGACGGTGAAAAGCTTCCGGACGCGGCCGGCCAGCATTTCCAATGCCCCGGGTATGTCCGGGTACTGCGCCTGCCCCATGGCAACGGTAAAGGGCGGCTGCGGCGCCGTATTGGTGACGACCACGGTATGAGGGCCGCATTTGCCGGCAGCCCGGATGGTTTCCGAAGGTTCGAATCCCAACAGGACGTCTGCTTTACCGTCAGCGATACAGTATCCCCTGCCGTCTCCGAGAAGCACCATCGACTCCACGACCCCGCCGCGCTGGGCCATGCCGTGAAATTCGGACATGCGCACGTCGATGCCGGCGGCAACAGCGGTTTCTCCCAAAACACGGGCTGCCAGTATATTTCCCTGCCCGCCCACGGCCACTATCATGATGCGAATGGTTTTCATGAGTCAGCTTCCTTTCTGGATACAGGCAAAATTGCGTTTTCCGGGCAGATCTGAGCGCATAAGGCACAGCCAGTGCAACGGTCCGCATCGATCCGGACTCCCTCGTCATCGCGAAGGAATGCCGGGCAGGCGATTGTTTCGGTGCAGAGGCGATGGTTGCGGCATTTATCTGTTTTCACGAAAAACGGCCGCTTCTTTTTAAACCCGGGAAGAGTCTGCTCATAAAGAGGGCACAGGGCACGGGCCACCAGGACAGATACGCCCTGCCAGTCCGCAAGCTCCCGGACCGAATCGACTGTCTTCCGGTAATGGAAGGGATTTACTGTGAGTGTCTTTTCAACGCCCAACCCTTTTACTGCCGCCTCTATGTTTTGACGATGATGGGGTCGAACTCATACAACCTGGAGAAAAGGCCATCTTCCTTACCACGAATCGAGACAGTCAGACCGGCGCGCTGGGCGCAGGCATGCACGGTCTCCTGCAGCCAGGGTTCGCCTTCTTCCGCCACCAGGACTTTTTCGCACCCGTTCAGAAATTGTCGGGTGAGTTCTTCGGGAAACGGGTAGGAAAAACCGATGCGCAGGACCCGGAAACGATCTGTTTCTTCAAGTTCATCAATGGCGTCTTTTACATAGCCATAACTGACGCCATTGCAGATGATCCCCCATTTGCCATCCCCTTCGATGCGGTTCCAGATACTCTGGTCGGCCATTCCGGCGGCGCGCCCGATCTTTTCCAGCAGCCGGGGGTGCAGTTTGCGCGATACAGCCGGGATACATACGAGATTAAAGGGATCTTTACTAAACCCTCCCTTGATCTCCATCTCGCACAGCGAACCGAGGGTGACTATCCCGCTGCTGTGATTAATTCGCGTGGTGGTGCGCAAAAGGACCGGAAGCCTGAGCTCTTCAGACAATTCAAAAGCATATTTTGCCATCTCCTTGGCTTCGGCCACGGTTGATGGCTCCAGCATGGGGAGTCCACTCAAATTAGCGTAAAAGCGGCTGTCCTGTTCATTCTGGCTGGAAAACATGAATGGATCATCAGCGACAACCAACACCATCGACCCGGCAATACCGGTATAGGCAAGGGTCAGTCACCAGGGCATCGGATGCGACGTTGAGCCCGACATGCTTCATGGAAACCATTGTTTTGAGTCCACACATGGCCGCCCCGGCCGCAACCTCCAGTGCGACTTTTTCATTGACGCTGTATTCGAAATACAGGTCAGTCTCTAATGATATGCGGAAGAACTGCAAGGCGATTTCCGAGGAGGGCGTGCCCGGATAGGCCGAGGCAAAAGCAATGCCCGCCTCCAGCGCTCCCCTGGCGATGGCTTCATTTCCCAGCATGAGCACTTTTTTGTTTTCCTGATTCTGCAACAACGGATGCATATTCTCTCCATTTTACTTGAATTGAATCAAAATCTGATCGACTTCAACGCTCTGGCCGGGAACCACATGGACCGTTGTCACGACGCCGTCCAACGGAGAGGCAACATTGCCTCCATTTTCATCGACTCGCGTACCACCTTGCGCTGATCACGGTAAACCCGACCGCCGCTTTTCACCGGCACTTCGATAACCGGGCCGGACATAGGACATGCAAACACATTTTCGTACTATGCAGAAACAGCCCCCTGTATTCTTGTGATCCGTCAATTCGCGAGACCATCGACGCGAGAGAACCGTGATTATCGTTCCTTCTGGATTTGAATTCTCTAGCCTCAAAGGCGCGTACATGTCAT
>SLIE01000153.1 GCA_007135795.1 Desulfobacterales bacterium | reverse complement strand
TATGTATTCATAGAGACCTCAACAATATCATGTTTGACAGTAAGCATAAAAATAAATACTGATAATATTGACAACATTGTCAAAAGTCCAATATCTTTGCTGACCGCAATCCCCGAGATTTGCGGCTAACGCCTTGTAAACATGCATGTACACTTAAACACTCTGCACTTTTCGGGATTGCGCGAGCCTTGATCTTGAACTTTTGACAAAGCCGTCTGATTACGGAAGCATTGATTTTGATGCGTCCGGCAAATTGAAAAACATGCAAGAACAGCGGTTACTCGCTGGCATTAATACGGTACCGACAGCATAATGTGAACAATAGTGTGTAAGACCGATAATAGCAGACAGAATATGGCCGGATCAGTTTAAATCACGCCCACGCTAACGAGGACATTGTTATGCCATCCGATCTCTTTCTTTATAACACCCTTACCCGCCGGAAGGAACGTTTCGCTCCACGCACGACGGAAAACACTGTAAAAATGTTCACCTGTGGCCCATCAATTTATAATTGGCCCCATATTGGGAATTTCAGGACTTTCCTGTTTGAAGACATCCTGCAGCGATATCTTGAGTACAAAGGATATCCAGTCGAAAGAATGATCAATTTCACCGATGTTGAAGATAAAAGCATACATCAGGCCAATAAGGATGGGGTAGCGCTTGAAGCACTCACACAACCGGTTGCCAGGAGTTTCGTGGAAGATTGTGAGCGCCTGAAAATCATCTTGCCTGAAATCATTCCACGGTCCTCCACATGCATAGAACAGGCTGTTTACCTGACCGAACAATTGCTGGCCAAAGGTATTGCATACCGTCATGGGAAGGACGTTTTTTACGATCCTCTGAAATTTAAAGATTTCGGCAAACTTTACGGACTTGACATGAGCCGGTGGCCGAAAAGAAGAACCCGTTTTTACAAGGATACCTATTCTGGAAAACGATGGAACAGGGGTGATTTTATTCTCTGGAAAGCCCGCAGAAAAGAAGACGGGAACATTTTCTGGAAAACATCGCTGGGAGAAGGACGGCCCGCCTGGAATATTCAGGATCCGGCCATGCTTACCAAGCATCTTGGATACGAAATCGATATCTGGTGCGGAGGGATAGACAATCTCTACCGGCATCACGATTACAACATTGCGGTGACGGAAGGCGTTTCCGGCAAAAAACTTTCCCGTTTCTGGCTTCATTGTGAACACGTACTGATTCGAAAAACAAAAATGTCCAAGAGCAAAGGGAACATACTTTACGTGAAAGATCTTCTCGGCACGGGATACCAATCCCATCACATCCGTTTTTTTCTAATATACAAACACTTTCAACAACACATCGATGTAAATGATGAACAGCTGCAGCTGGCACGCGGAAAAATCGACACTTTGCGAGACATTCTCGGTTTACTTGAAAATGGTAGCTCCGCCGTGAAAAGCACGCCGGTGGCGCAAAACCTGCTCAAAGAAATGAAATCCGCATTCGAGCGACGAATGAATGACAATCTGGATGTAAAAGGGGCGTTCGATGACGTTTATGACAACGCCCTGCAGCTTGCAAAAATGAAAGCAGCCGGGACTCTGGGATCTGAACAGTGCCGTGCTGCCGTTGAACAACTAAAACAGATCGACCGTGTCTGGCAGGTTCTGTGTTGACTTTGAGTCATTTAATACAGTAATCTTTCCCTTTTTTCCGAGGGCCACGACAAACAAAGGATTCACAAAAATGAATGAAATACTTGACACGGAATATGAAACCGAACCGCTTTTCTGGCCGAAAGATACAGACCGCCTCATATCAGAAGGGTACGATGTTGGCTTGAAACAATATGTGGTCCAGGGCTGGCGGATATTTATGACCGATATCGGCAGTTTCCTGATATATGCCACCATTTTTCTGGCCATAAATCTTTTTCTCGAAATGATACCTGTATTCGGTCAGATTGTCGCGCCGATACTGATGTTTCCCCTTTCCATGGGATTTTTTGTATTTGCCGCCAAAAAAATGAAAAATCAACCTACCCGGTTTCAGGATTTTTTGAAAGGTTTCGACTACTTCGTCCCACTCGTCATCGTCGGTATTCTGACAAGTGTACTGATCGTGTTGGGATTATTTGTATTTATCATACCGGGGATATACCTGGCCGTGGCATACCTTTTTTCAAGCATGCTGGTCGTTGACCGCAAAATGACACCATGGCAGGCCATGGAAACAAGCCGGAAGATTATCACAAAAAATTGGCTGCAAATTTTTGGACTGGCAATAATCGTGCTGGGCATCACCGTTGCTGGCACTTTAATATTTATTATCGGTGTGATACCCGCTACCGCGATCAGTCTTTGCATATTGACGGCAGCCTATGACGACATCATCGGCATCCGTTCAACGGATTTTTAGAATGCTTTAAACCAACTTTTTACGTGAAAAGCATGCGCTTCGTGATTATTCTATAAAAATGGATACAAAGTGACGGTCTATTCGCAGCTCGAGCCTTGCGGGACGGGCGTCACTGTTTTGGAACCACTCAGGTTCTGTGCTTGACAAAACCTGTCTCCGGGTGGAGACTGAATAATCAATAGCGGAGTGTGCCATGGCTGTGATAACGATATCCAGGCAGTTCGGGGCCGGAGGCAGAACCTTGGGCGCTATGGTCGCGGAGAAGTTAAACTATCAGTTTTTAGATGATGACGTCCTTCAGGAGTTGTCAAAGCGAACCCGGGCAACCAAAGAATCCGTAGCCGACATGGAAAACATTGCAGGCGGACTTTTTTCCAAAGTTATTTCCACCATATTGAGCAAAAATTATATGGAACGGATTATAGGAGTGAACTCCGGTTATCTTGATGAAGACATATATGTTGAAACGCTGAAAGCGGTAATTACCGATTTGGCCCAAAAGGACAATGTCGTCCTTCTGGGCCGCGGCAGTCAGTACATTCTGGCGGGACATGAAAACGCCCTTCATTTTCTGCTAATAGCGGACAAGGCACAGCGTATCAGATTTATGCAGCGGCATTACCGGATTTCAGACAAGCAAGCCCTCCACGCCGTGCAGGCCGGAGAAAAACGTCGAAATAACGTATATAAAAAACTGGGGGCCACCTCATATGATGATCCTTCTGTGTATCACATGGTTCTCAACATGAGCCGCCTGACCCTCGAGGAAGCATTGACCCAGATTGTCACACTCGTAAAAAAGTAACCACCGTCTACAAGGCAGCCGAAACCAACCGATCGGCCGTACAACGCTGCCTTGAAAATTCAACCTGAATCACGCCATCAAAAATACAAGTTAGTATCATGACCACAATGCAAAAAGAAAAAATATCTAAAGACCAGGCACAAGACGATCTGTTTGCTTACGCCATTGAACGCGAAGATATAAAATGGCTCATGGAGATGCTGCATCCGGAAGCTGAAATCAACAGGACAACTGTCGAATATGAACTTCAGGTTTTAAAAATCATCTCCACCGGTTGGGCGATCTCCTACCACCTGGCAGAATCGACTCATAAAAATTCTCTGGTTACAGGATTCTGGAACCGGGTTTTTGAATTTTCAAATGGATTGTCAGAAACAACCAACACGATGACCGGTACCCGAATTGATTATTTTCTTGTACTGAAAGAACGGCTTGACGCTTATTTAACCGCAATATCCAAAAACGATGATGCTAAAGCCGCAAATGACCCAAGCCTTGCTGTCGGCCCTGAATTCGCAGGTATATGCGGGAACAATGATGATATCTACACTCGCATGGCGGGAATCACCATGTTCTCGACGGTGGTAACGCGCGTGGGGGAATACTTGGCGGCTATACGTTAAATCAGACCGGCATAAAGGCTTCGATCCAAAATCAAGCGTCCGTACAAGGATTACCGATGAAAACAATCGCAGCGGTGAATCTTTCAACCAATGAAAAGAACATCGACTTCCAGGTCCGCTTTCTGGAAAATGATTTCCATATCATTCATATCAAAACAGAAAATGATATGGACAAAGTTGCGAGAGTACTCAAAAAGTGGGAAGACCGTGCGGATGCGCTTGCAATTGAAAACCTTCGTCTCCCTTTTCAGACAGACCTGGACTTTCAGACAGACCTGGACGGCCTGCCCGATCAAGCAGACTATAAGCTCAGTGAACTCGCCGGTTTTTTCAAAAAACCGCTATCCATTGGCCAAAGTATGCTCATGGCATGTCAACAATGGACATTCGATGAAATTCAGCGTGATTATGGGGAACGGTTTTTTTACAATTCCCAAATTCTGTTTACATCCGGCATGGCGGATGTAAACATTGCAAACAACCTGATTGAATATTCAGATGATTTGAAATTCTGTGATCCTTTGCTGTCTGCGGGAATTCCGAAAATCCTGCATTCAATGGAAGATCTGAAATTGTTTGCCGCGTATGCATACCCGGTTACGGAAAGGATTTGTATAAGAAAAATAGCCATCAGGACTTTTTTTATTAACGCCTTTAACCGACGTCTGCTTTTCAACAGCATCAAGCGGGCCGATGTCATCGTGGTTCCCCATTACTGTTTTTTTGAACACATTGGGGATTGCGGAATTGACCAACTCGACGGGAAAACCGTCATTTCCGGCGCACTTTCCAATGAACGGCTCAACTTTCTTAAACAACGGGGCGTCCGACTGATCATCGATGTCATACCGAAAATGCTCGGAAAAGTAATCGGGCCAGCGACTTTAGAATCGATGATTATGATTGCTTCAGACGGTGGGAAAAACATACCAACCCAGCCGGAGATCAAAAAAATCATCCGTGATCTCTCGGCAGAACCGCGGGTCATCTTCCCTTTCGGCAAATAGTCCCCAATTGACATCCGGCTATATGAGCAGGCAATAAATTGTGCCACAGGAATACTTGCAGTATTTTTTAGGAATTAAAGCGGAACGTGACCCAAACCCAAAGGCCAAGGTAGAAATTTGTGGGAAGAAAAAGGGTGGTTCAGACTGGATCTGTTGCTATCGATTTTTTTTTGGATACAATTTTAACATATTTGTTCGGGAATGAAAAACAACTGGACTATTCCGGAAAATCACCCAGCATGAGCCAGTAACGATCGAGTTCACGATCCAGGGTCAGTGCGTTGGGCAAATAACCGATCAACGCCTTCCAGAATTTTGGGCCATGATTTTTCACCTTGGTATGAACAAGTTCATGGATTATGGCATAATCCATCAACTCCTGAGGAAGTCTTACAAGATTGAGATTAAGGTTTATGTTATTTACCATGGAGCAGCTTCCCCACCTGGTTTTCTGACACTTCACAAATACCCTGTTATAAGGTAACCCGAGCTGCTCAGACAACTGGTTAAGCCTGCAGACCAGAACCTCTCTTGCCGCTTTGCGGGTTGTCGGATAAACAGTAACTGCCTCTTCTATCTCCTTGGACATCAGCTCGATCTTTTCGAGGTGTTTTCGCAACCATGCTTTTTTCGACCTTGCGAAGAGTTCTGCATCGGTAAATGAAACCCCGGGAGGAACAGCTACCCGGATAACATTCAAAGGCTTGATGGTGAGATTAAAATTCTTTGCCCGCCGACTTCTTTCAAGCAATACTTCGCCAACACCCCGAATTTCTACAACTTTTTTTGATTTCATAAGTATATTGGCTCACACTTGAGGCATATGGTGAAAAGTTGAAGTGAATTCCTACAGGACCATTCAGTTTGCGCTCAATGGGGTATAAACCTTTTAATATTTGAAAATACTACCTTTTCAAATATTCCCAAGAAGAACGATTGCTGCCCATAATTCCTTAAAAAAAAAATTTTTGCAATAAAAAAATTCCAAAAAAGAACATCCTATTGCCTATAAAATGGACAAAAAAGATCAGGCAGAAGATAGTAAACTGATATACAAAGAAATAAGCGCCTTGCCGGCTGTAAGCATTATTTAAAAATTTTCAATATTTTTTTTGATTTAATTAAATAATGCATGCTTTGACTTGAAACCGAGCTGTAATTGAGCGAACCCTTCCATCAAAAAAGCCCGGACATCCGTCTCCATACCGAATATTTACAATTTTGTCAAAGTGTATTACAAACAAACAACAATTTGCAATGAACCGTTTAACAGGGAGGTCCGGATTGAAAATCAACAGGATTGACACGGTCCTGATCATTGGGTCAGGCAATATGGGACAACAGATCGGGTTTCAATGCGCAGCGTCCGGATATGATGTCATACTGCATGACATCAGTGATGATTTGCTCGAAAGCGCAAAAGGACGCATGGGCAAACTTGCAAGAAGCTATAAAGCCTGGGGGCGGTTGACTGAAAAAGAAGCCGAAGATGCCCTTTCCAGGATCACTACGATTTCCGATCCGGTAAGGGCGGGCGAATCTGCAGACTTTGTCAGCGAATCGGTCCCGGAGGATCCTGAGCTGAAAGGAAAGGTATTTGCGCGCTTTAACGACATCTGTCCCCCGCATACCATTTTTACAACCAACACGTCCTCTCTTCTTCCCTCGATGTTCGCCGCAGCCACGGGCCGCCCGGATCGTTTTGCAGCCCTGCACTTTCATGATACACGACATACCAACATCGCGGATCTGATGCCCCACCCCGGAACCGCTCCGGACACGATTGCACTTATCGAAGCATTTGCCAAAAGCATCGGCATGGTCGCAATAATCCTTAAAAAGGAAAACAACGGGTATGTCTTCAATGCCATGTTGATGGCTTTTCTTGAATCAGCACAGACGCTTGCAGCGAATCAGGTCGCTTCTGTAGAGGATATCGACAGATC
>SLIE01000393.1 GCA_007135795.1 Desulfobacterales bacterium | reverse complement strand
TCACGGTAAAACATCACTGCTGGACGTTATACGCCATTCCAAAGTTGCTGATAAGGAAGCCGGCGGGATCACCCAGCACATTGGTGCTTACCATGTCCCCTATGAAAAGGGAGATATCGTATTTCTGGATACCCCGGGGCACGAAGCGTTTACAGCAATGCGGGGGCGAGGCGCCCAGGTTACGGATATCGTTATCCTGGTTGTCGCTGCGGATGACGGCGTGATGCCCCAGACCATAGAAGCGATCGACCATTCCAGAGCGGCCGGTGTTCCAATCATCGTGGCTGTAAACAAGATCGACAAGCCAGGAGCAGATCCCGAGAAAATCAAACGGGAACTCGCAGACAGAAACCTTGTACCGGAAGACTGGGGCGGGGATACGATATTTGTCAATGTTTCTGCAAAGGAACAGACAGGAATAGATGAAATCCTTGAAATGATTCTTTTACAGGCCGAGGTTCTCGAACTCAAGGCCAACCCCAACAAACGGGCAAGAGGATATGTCATAGAGTCACGGCAGGAAACGGGACGCGGTCCGGTTGCCACGGTACTTATCAGCGAAGGATCTGTAAACATTGGTGATGCAGTAGTAGCCGGTATGTATTATGGTAAAATTCGTGCCATGTTTAATGATAAGGGAAAGGCAATTAAAAAAGCCGGCCCCTCATATCCGGTGGAAATTATTGGATTGACGGGTGTCCCCATGGCCGGTGACGAGTTTATCGGTGTTGCAGATGAAAAAGACGCCAAGCATGTCAGTGAGCACCGTCTCCAGAAACAGCGATCCGTAGACCTGGCAAAAACCAGCCGGATGAGCCTGGAAGGGTTGTACGAACAAATGATCGACGGAGAAGTCAAAGACCTGAACCTGATCATTAAAGCCGATGTTCAGGGGTCCATAGAGGCCCTGAAAGATTCACTTACCAGTCTGTCGACGAATGAAGTCAAGATAAACATCATTCATTCCGCCACAGGAACCATACACGAGTCCGACATTTCCCTGGCTGCCGTATCGGATGCCATTATCCTGGGATTCAATGTTCGCCCCACCGGCAAAGTGGCTCAAATGGCCGAAGAAGAGCATGTAAGCATTCGTTACTACAATGTTATATATGACGCGATCAAAGAGATCAAGAATGCAATGCTGGGGCTGATGGCGTCAACTTTTGAAGAACGGGTTATTGGACGAGCCGAAGTCCGCCAGGTATTTCATGTTCCCTCGGTCGGCTCTATTGCTGGCTGCATGGTAATTGATGGTAAAATTCAGCGGAACCAGTCTGTTCGAATCGTGCGGGATGGGATTGTCATTCATGACGGTAAAATTTCCTCGCTCAAACGATTTAAAGATGATGCCAAAGAAGTGTTGCGCAATTATGAATGCGGTATCGGAATTGAACGGTTCAACGACGTCAAGGTGGGAGACATTATCGAATGCTACTACCTGGAAGAAGTCAAACCCATATTTGAATAAAGAAAGCAAATGGAACCGGGAGTTGCAATAAAAGCTTTCTCCCGCAATTTCCTTTTAAAATACAAGTTGTAAACGATGGTTATTGGAACGGGAACAATCAAGCTTAACACGGATCATTGCCACTCCTTAAAGGAAAAGCGGAAGATCATTAAATCGATTCTTGCTCGCGCCAAGAACACCTATAACGTGAGTATTGCTGAAGTTGACCTCAATGATGTACACCAGCGTGCTGTAATCGGGTTTGCCTTTGTTGGCAACGATCAACGAAATATGAACTCAAAAATTGATAAAATGCTTGATTTTATAGAGAATTTATCGCTTGCGCACATTATTGACGCGCAAGTGGAGATTATAACCATATGAAACCTTACACAAGAGCAGACAGGGTCGGTGGATTGCTGCAAGCCGCCCTTTTCGATATAATGCTGAAATCCATTAAAGATCCGCGACTCGAACAGGTTACGATTACCAATGTTAAAATGACCAATGATTTAAAACTTGCCAGGGTATATTTTGCAACACCTGGCAACCCGGAGGACGCAGCGGCTGGTTTTAAAAAAGCGCACGGGTTTATTAAAAAGAACCTTGCAAGGGAACTCGATTTACGATATATGCCGGAACTTCGGTTTTTATATGATGAATCAATCGATTATGCGGATCACATGGATACGGTTTTGAAGCAATTGAAAAAGGAAAATGGAACAGATCCTCGATCAACTGATAAAGAGTAAGCAGGTTCTGCTTGTTTCGCACATCAACCCCGATGGAGATGCCATCGGGGCCATGCTGGGACTCGGGCTGGCACTTGAAACAATGAAGAAGAAAGTTCAATTTTTCAATCAGAGCCCCCTGCCCGCGGTTTATCAATTTTTACCGTCAATACACAGGATCAAACGGGATCCCGGTGATATAAAGACCTATGACACGGCGATTGTCCTCGATTGCTCCGATTTGCAGCGCATCGGTGATTTTTCAGAAGCCGTCAGTAAAATACCTTCTGTAATCAACATTGATCATCATGTTACCAATACACGCTTCGGGAATTATCAATTAATCGATGCAAAGGCATCGGCAACCGCGGAAATTGTTTATAAACTCATCAGCAAGATGGAAATACAGATTACCATGGCCATGGCCTATTCGATTTATACGGGGATAATGGCGGATACCGGTTCATTCCGGTTCTCCAACACCACCCCGGAGGCATTTCGAATAAGTCATGAGATGGTGCTCGCAGGTGCAGACCCCCATACTGTGGCCCATCATGTTTACGAAACCATATCACTTAACCGCATCAAACTATTAACCATGTTGTTTGATACCATTGAACTTTCGGAAGATGGCGCTTTCTCCATAATGACCCTTACGCAGAACATGCTCAGTGCTTCCGGAACCGAGATTGCCGACCTCAATGGACTGATCAACTACGCCAAACGAATTGAAAACGTCAAGGTGGCCGCCCTGCTCTATGAAAGAAGAAACGGTAAAAAACCCGGGCACACAGGAAGCCATTATCATGTCAGCCTTCGCTCGGACGGTTCCGTGAATGTATCCAACATTGCGGCATCTTTTGGGGGTGGTGGTCATATATCCGCCGCCGGATTCGAGGTTTATGCCACATTGCCGGAATTGAAAAAGCGGCTTTTTTCTTTATCCATTGGACTCCGGTAAGTTGTGGAATACGTGATATGAAAAAATCCAGGAATTTCGACAGCGCTGATTTTTTGCCAGGTGGCATCATTATCGTGGATAAGCCTGCGGATATTACATCTGCAGCAGTTGTACGACGTATCAAGCGTCTGCCGGGGATATATAAAGTTGGCCATGCCGGCACCCTCGACCCATTTGCCACTGGTGTGCTGGTCTGCACAGTAAACCAGGGAACAAGAATTTCACGCTTTTTTCTGCATGGCCGAAAAAAATATGCCGCCACGATGAGAGTGGGAACCACAACCGACACCCAGGATCACACGGGGAAAATACTTGCTGAAAAACCTGTCGGGGAAATTTCTGAAAATGCCATTGTTAACGCATTTCAAAAATTTACAGGAGACATCGAGCAACTGCCGCCTTCGTACTCGGCGTTGAAACATAATGGCGTTCCATTATATCGATATGCCAGAAATGGTACTTTTATTCAAAAACCGGCGCGAAAAGTAAATATATCACGTATTGAGATTCGAAAAATTCAACTGCCGGATATAGAATTCGACATTCAGTGCTCCGGTGGCACCTACATCCGAACAATTTGTTCGGATGTAGGGGAGATTCTAGGATGCGGCGGACACCTCCGAAAACTGGATCGGCTTGAGAGCAGCGGTTTCTCTCGCGACAAGGTTATCGACCTTGACACACTGGAACAACTCAAAACCGCAGGTGAACTTGAGCGTTTCATAATACCCATGTCCGAAGCTTTAAAAGAGATGCCCGTCTGCATGGCGGATGGTGATCTCCAAAAAAAAATCAGTTACGGGCAAACGCTTTCCGTACAAGATTTTCCAGGTTGCGAGGATACGATTCCGCAAGAGGGGTACATGAAAATTACAACGCGCGATAACCGTCTGCTTGCAGTAATTCATATCCCTGAAAACAAATTTGATTATAAATACTGTTGCGTATTTCCATATCATTGACATCTGTGATATGATACTGCAAAAAATTACTCATTATTTCATTTACACAGGAGGAAGCATTGAATATACCGGAAGCCAGAAAACACGAAATGATTGATAAGTTCAAACTCCATGACAGTGACACGGGATCACCGGAGGTTCAGATCGCGTTACTTACGGACCGTATCACGAACCTTACGGAACATCTTAAGACCCACAAAAAGGACCATCATTCCAGGCGTGGTCTGCTTATTATGGTAGGAAAGCGCCGACGCCTGCTAAACTATGTAAAGGGCAAGGAACCTGCCCGCTATAGAAACATTATTGCACAATTGGGAATTCGCAAGTAACAGCGATCGATTGGTGCATGGACAGGTATTGTGTCATTAACAGATTATCTGTCAGATAAAAAATGAACTTCCCAAGCCTGAATCTTCGGTCGCCAAAAGAGACCCATCAGAAACAGGTTATGGAATCGGCGGCAGGTGATTGACTCCTGCCGCATCATTGATGCCGCCCAATCCAACTTTATACTTTTTATTGAAAGAAACGTGATTATCGGCCGGTTCAGCAAGATGAATCTTAACTTGCGGGAAGCAGGTTTTATCTTGCAATTAACTTAACGCCGGCCGAAGACATTGTTCAGGCAATTGTATATTTTTTACAAAACGGGCCGCATCATACAAAACAAATACGCACATACGCGCAACCGCGGATTTTCAGTTGGTCATTACAGCAGGTATGAAATTTGAGGAAACGGGTTGTGAACAGGAGTAAACAATGGAAATTTTATTTAAAACCGAAATCGGTGATGAAACACTCAGTATACAAGCGGGCAAACTGGCCAAGCAGGCCTCCGGTTCCGTGGTTGTACAGTACGGTGAAACCGTCGTGCTGGTTACCGTTTCTTCGGCTGATGAACCAAACCCGAACGCTAATTTTCTGCCTTTGAGTGTTGATTACCAGGAAAAAATCTATTCTGCCGGACGGATTCCAGGCAACTATTTCCGCCGCGAAATCGGACGACCCAGCGAAAAAGAGACACTCACCGCCAGGCTTACGGACAGACCCATTCGCCCTCTTTTTCCCAAGGGGTACAATTACGAAACCCAGGTCATTGCAACGGTACTTTCCATGGACAAGGTTCATGAGCCTGACATCCTTGCCATGATCGGCACTTCCGCTGCCCTCGAGATTTCTGACATTCCCTTTCAGGGGCCTATTGCAAGCGTTCGCGTCGGGCGACTGAACGGTCAGTTTATTATCAATCCATCCATCGAACAAACCGAACAATCCGATATCAATATGATTGTGGCAGGCTCCAGAACAGGCATCATCATGGTTGAAGGGGGCGGCGATTTCGTCTCCGAGGCCGACATGATTGAAGCCATTTTCTTTGGTCACCAGCAGATGCAACCCATCATCGATCTCCAGGAAAAACTCCGGGAAAGTATCGGGAAACCCAAGCGCGAATTCATCTCGCCGGAAAAAAATGCGGAACTTGTAAAAAGTGTCGCAGAGATTGCAACGGATAAAATCCTGGCCGCAATCGACATTCCTTATAAACTCGAACGCCGGGAAGCCCTATCGCTTGCAAAAAAAGAAGTCCTGGCAACACTTGGCGAGGAATACGAGGATCGTAAATCCGAGGTATATGAAATCTACGGAGATCTCGTAAAATCTATTTCAAGAAATATGATCGTCACACAACAGCGCAGAATAGGAGACCGGAAACTTGATGAAGTAAGATCCATCATCTGTGAAACGGCTGTTTTGCCTCGTGTTCACGGCAGCGCGCTATTCACCCGTGGCGAAACCCAAGTCCTGTCAGCGTTGACTCTCGGTTCAAGCCATGACGAACAGCGAATTGAAACGCTTGTTGGTGACGAAACCTCCGCTTTCATGTTGCACTACAACTTTCCGCCATACTCCGTCGGTGAAGTGAAGCGCTTCATGGGACCGAGCCGTCGTGATATCGGCCATGGCGCACTTGCCAGGCGGGCGCTTGAAAAAGTCCTGCCGGACAAGGCGGATTTTGACTATACCATCCGGCTTGTTGCAGAAGTTCTGGAATCTAATGGATCTTCATCCATGGCAACCGTATGCGCTTCGTCCATGGCCATGATGGACGGTGGTATTCCCGTCAAAGGCCCTGTATCCGGGATCGCCATGGGACTTATCGCAGAGAACGATCAAACCTTCATCCTTTCGGACATCCTTGGAGACGAAGATCATTTCGGCGATATGGACTTCAAGGTGGCGGGTACGAAAGAAGGTATTACCGCGTTGCAGATGGATATCAAAATCAAGGAACTTTCACGCCAGATAATGGAAAAAGCGCTTGAACAGGCAAAAGCGGGAAGGCTTCATATTCTTGAAAAAATGGAAGAAACGATCAGTCGTCACCGGGAAGACCTTTCCCCCTATGCACCCATAGTGGTTTCAGTGAAGGTAAACCCCGAGAAAATCGGTGAAATTATCGGACCCGGGGGGAAAAACATCAGGGCGCTGCAAACGGAAACCAACACCCAGATATCCATAGACGATACCGGGCTTGTGAAAATTGCCGCATTTTCCAGAGAAGAAGCGTCAGCGGCGGAGCAAATGATCATTGATATCGGCTCTGACCCTGAAATCGGGGCGGTTTTTGAAGGAACCGTTGTCCGGACAACCGACTTCGGGGCTTTTGTCCAGATCAAACCGAAAACC
>SLIE01000154.1 GCA_007135795.1 Desulfobacterales bacterium | reverse complement strand
TGAACGAATAAGATACGATCCGTGTACCCGGTTGGAGTTGTTCGAAAAGAGTGGGCTTCAGTTTTCTGTTTACAGTGTTCAGAAGGTACATGGTAACGACGGTGGCCTTGCTGATATCCGCCTCGAAAAGGTCTCCTTCAAGAAAAATGACCCTGTCGGTAACGTCTGCTTCTTCTGCATTTGCTTCTGCTTCCTCTACCCTGACGGGGTTCAGGTCCACACCATGCCCGAAAGCGCCTCTTTGGGCAGCGGCAATTACGATTCGGCCATCCCCCGAACCGAGATCAATGACATAATCGCCCGGGCCGACCCCCGCGACATCGAGCATTGCTTCCACAACCTCGTGCGGGGTGGGCACGAAAGGAACGTCAAGGTTTTGTGCTTCACCGGCTTTGGGGACGGGGAACAGGATTACGAACGAGACAAATATTGCCGTGACGAGTAGTATTGGTCTCAAAGAGCAGTTTTTCATTTTGGATTTTTCCTTTCAGGGCGGTTTGAAATGAATGGATCGATTGTGCCTGATCTTAATAATATAAAGGTAATCCCTATATGCCGATTCTCCCATTTTTTTGTATGCGGTATCTGCGGTACAAGATCATGTGGTCATCAGGCGGTTGAAAGTGTTGCGTGCCTGGCAACCCGGCCAGGCACGCTCAAGCCGAGCCGTGCAGTCTCCTGCCAACAACTCGTCTAAGCGTCCTGTTGTTCAAAAACTATCACGTTGACGGCCTTGTTTTTCGGATCATGGTCACTTGGAGAGATCGCGCTTACAATATAATATGGGGCTCTTGGTTATATGCCTGTGCTATTACGAAAGCAGTGTTTTATAAATTAAAGAATGCATTGTGACTCAGGATTGAACTGGATTGCTGCAAATGGCACGCAAGAATGTAAAAGAGGAACTTACAAGCATAGAGGCGGTGCTTGACCTGATTGACAAGCTCGCTCAAGACCGTGATCGCGTCTCGATTGCCGTGATTATGGAATCAATGGGGCGTCGCTCGTTCGGCCCGGTGCTCCTTGTAACCGGAATCATCATAACGGCGCCCATTATCGGTTATATCCCCGGCGTACCGACACTGATGGGCATGATCGTCTTACTGACCTCGCTACAATTGCTCTTTCACCGGGATCACTTCTGGCTGCCGCAGTGGATTCTCAGACGATCGATGGATCAGGGAAAATTACGCAAGGCGATTAGCTGGATGCGCCCGGTTGCAAGATTCATAGATCGGTTTACCCGACCCCGATTCAAGTTTCTGACGAACAGTGCCGGAAATCATCTCATCGCTGTTATGACCATTCTCATGGTGCTGGTCATCCCCTTGATGGAATTTATTCCGGGAAGTGGCAATGTCGCCGGAATTTTCCTCATGATATGCGGGCTGGCAGTGACCGCCCGGGATGGTCTGTTGGCAATGATTGCCATTATCTTTATAGTTGTCGCCTTTCTGTTTTTTGGATTCGCGATCTACTACCTTCCTTTATTTTAATTCGTTGATAATCCGGGATACGGCCTGTTTAAGGATAATTCTCAGGGACGCGTTGTGTTGCAAATGCTCTCAAATACGAGATTGTTACAGGATGCGTTTGAAAAAATTTTTTGAGAGAACCGATAAATAGATTGACGGCAAAGGTTGCTTTTTGTATCGTATTTAAAATTGTACGACTTGTCTTTCAGTTAACGGAACGCGGTGAAAAACCGCGGCGATCCCATCGCTGTAACCGGAACAAAAGATCTATTTTAAGGAAATGTCCGGAAACGGACGGTCACTGTCGGCACAACCGGCGGGAAGGCCAGGTCTTTTGATAGCCGGAAGCCAGAAGACGGACTGAAAAAGCATTTTACAGGATTCGATGGTAAAGGGTTCTGACAGGAGTGAAATCTCCTGTCAGAACCCTTTTTTTTTTTTGAAATTTGATGGGGACAGGCCAAAAGCAAGAACGATTACGAACGGATCAATTTTTGAAAGGAGATGTCATGCAGACACAAATTGAAAAGGCAAGGCAAGGGATTATTACGACACCGGTAAGCATGGTGGCTAAATCAGAGGGGTTGTCCCCGGAAATAGTGCGGGCGCGGGTGGCGTGTGGTGAAATCGTGATTCTGTCCCATCCCGGACGGCCGGATCAAAAAATTGTGGGGATTGGAAAAGGGCTTAGAACAAAAGTGAACGCCTCTATCGGCACATCGTCAGATGTCTGCAACATCGGCGCCGAGGTGGAAAAGGCAAAAGCAGCTGAGGCCGAGCAGGCGGATACACTGATGGAGCTTTCCGCCGGGGGTGATCTCGATGTTGTGCGGCGGGCGGTTCTGGCCGCGACGAATCTTCCGGTGGGGAACGTGCCATTGTACCAGGCGTTTGCCGAAACCATCCGGAAATACAAAAACCCCGCAAAACTTGACGCCGAATACCTGTTTGAACTGATTGAAAGGCAGCTTTCGGATGGTATCAGTTTCATGGCCATTCACTGTGGAATCAATCAATACACGGTTGAGCGGTTGAAGAAACAGAAATTTCGTTATGGCGGACTTGCTTCCAAGGGGGGGACCTTTATGGTGGCCTGGATGGCCCAGAACCGGAAGGAAAACCCGTTATATGAGCAGTTTGACCGGGTATGCGGCCTGATGAAAAAATACGATGGTGTTTTGTCTCTTGGAAACGGCATCCGTGCCGGGGCCATTCATGACAGCCATGACCGGGCGCAGGTATCTGAAATGGTTATAAACTGCGAACTTGCCGAACTCGGGAGGGAGATGGGATGCCAGATGATGGTGGAAGGGCCGGGACATGTGCCGTTGGATGAAATCGAGGCGAATATTATTCTTGAAAAACGCATGTCCGGGAATGCGCCCTATTATGTGCTGGGACCGATTCCCACGGACACGGGTGCCGGTTACGATCATATCTCGGCCGCCATTGGCGCGGCAAGTTCCGCCAGATATGGTGCGGATCTGGTCTGTTACATCACACCGGCCGAGCACCTGGCGCTGCCGGATGCAGATGACGTACGGGAGGGGGTAAGGGCCACCCGCCTGGCTGTTCACATCGGGGATATTTCCAAGTATCCGGATCGTCGGGACAATGAAAAGGCAGCGTCCATGGCACGGCGGGAGATGGATTGGAAGAGCCTCGAATCACGGCTTTTGTTTCCTGAAAAAGCCCGCGAAATCAGGGACTCCCGAAAGCCGGCAAAAGAAGAGACCTGTAGTATGTGTGGTGACTTTTGCGCTATGAAAAAAGGAATGGAGGTGTTTGGGGCAGATATCGGTGGCGATAAAAAGTCTGCCTGAAAACGGACTTATGGCAATGGTGTTTCGCTATCGTTGTTTCTGCGGAAATGATCGAATGTGATCACCCGGGGTTTTAAATCGTCGGCGCGGACCTGGTCGATGCATTCCATTTGCCGGTCGAGATCGATGCACATGACCCGTAAAAACCCCGGCCGGCCTTGTTTGCGGGGATCGATGTTTTCGTGAAAATAGGAAAATATCGATTCCGAGGTGTCTTGCATCAGGATCTCGAGGAGTCGGGCAAGTTTTTTGGCTGTGGATTCGTAATGACTGATATCGATTGTGTTGGAAATCACGTGCCGAACGATTTCTCTTGCGGCCCGGTATTCTTCGGGATGCATCCGGGCCGCCTTTTTTGAGACGAGAAGGGATTTGTATCTTTTTTGCTGTAGCGCCTCAATGGACATTGCTTGTTCCATTGTACTATCCCCATGCTCCCAAAAGGCATTCAAAAAAGAACCACGAAGGCTTGAAGAAGCCCGGTTTTCGTGCAGACCTTGTCCGCCTTCGTGGTTCAAGATATTCAGTTACTACATTGCGGACTCAGGGTGAAACACGTTGACTTCCTTAAGGTCGTCCAGCAAGTACTCTCGCTCATTGGGTCCGAGGATGCCAAGAGAGAGGCAGATAAGGGTCCACATGTGAACCACGCCATAATTGCCGCCGTAGTGTTCGCTTAATTCATGAATCTGGGCGTGACAGTTGTGGCATCCGGCAATGCAGTAGGATGCGCCTGTTGCCTGGATTTGCTCGTCCTTGAGGCGTCCGTAATTCAGACGTTCCTCCTTGTAACCGGATTGCAGAAAACCACCACCGCCGCCGCAACAATAATTATTGGAACGATTCGGGGTCATGTCGATAAAATTTTCTTCCCCGACTACGGATTTGACGACAAATCGGAGATCTTCGGCAATGGCGTCCCCATAGCTTTTTCTGACGATCTGGCAGGGATCCTGGACAGTGAACTTGACCTTCAGGTCTTTGTTCCAGTCCGAGTTGACCTTGAGTTTGCCTTCCCGGATCCATTTTGCATAGTACTCATAAATATTTTTGACTTCAAAGTTATGTTCGATGTTGAATTTTTTCAGTCCGGCCCGGACTGCAAAGGTAATGTGCCCTCACTCGGTATTGAGGTATGTCTTGCACCCCAGCTTGTGTGTCTGGTCCGTGGCGACCTGGACAAGATGCTTCCATGAGTCGTTGTCAGCCAGAAACATGCAGTAGTTTTCACCTGCCCACCCCTTGGACCCGTAAGTCCAGTTTGCACCGGCAAGATGAAGGATCTTCCACAGGGGAAGCATTTCATCGGGTTCGGTGACAGGCTCTCTCGAGTTCTGGTTCAGGAAAAACTCGGCTCCCATTTTGTCTATGGGTGCTTCCATGTCCGCGAATTCCGGTTGCGCCTCGCGGTATTCCTCCAGCACGTCGTTGACCACGAACTCGAAATCCTCTTCATTGGTCCCCATGGCACTGCCCGTATCGTTTTTCAGGGCAAGGTCACAGGACCCGAGGATTCCCTTGGGCCTTTCTTCCCTGGGCCAGCTTGCTCGTGTATTGAAGATGAGCAGCGGGATGTCGATTTGCATGGGGCATACATAGATGCAGCGTTGGCACATGGTGCACATCCACGGCCATGTGGAGGATTTTATCTCTTCATCCATGCCAAGGACACACATCCGAAGAAATTTCCGGGGGTCCATGTTTTCAAGGCCTGTCGCCGGGCATCCGGAAGAGCAGGCACCGCAGGTGAGACAAAGATCAAGGTTGCCGGCCGGCAAAATTTCCTTGACTTTGTCCATAAACCGGCTTTTTTTCTTGCCGCCGAGTACGATGGTGGTTTCTGTCATGCGTTAGTCCTCCTGGTGAATTAATATGCAGTGCCTCCGATTTGCCGGATGCAGAGTGTCAGCGGAGTTAATTCAAACATGCGAGTATATGCCCAGAAATAGATAAAAAGCACGTCACTTGTCAAGAGATAATTCTCAAAACGAATGAAAACATTATCCGGAAAGAATCTGTTCGATGGCTGTTAAATGGGGAATGTAGGGGAAATGGGGGTGCAGGGGCAGGATTTTTTTTATGCCGGCGGCGCAATATGCTGCCGGCAATTTTTTCATGCCCGGGTCTTTATGCCCGGACCTTTCTGCCTGGACCGATGATTTGTTCTATTTCTGCTGCTGCTCCCGTTCCCGGGAAAGACAGTAAATGCCCTGACCCTTTATCGCGGGTTTGAAGCATAAGTTGTCCGAGTTGCATTCCGCCGGTCTGAGATCACCGGATTGCCAGCGCTTGATCAGGTCAGGTTCCCGAATAAGGGGACGGGAGAGAGAAATCATATCTGCGATGTTGTTTTCGACCACATTTTCCGCGACGGAAAATGAGCGGATTCCGCCCACCAAAATGAGCGGTATATTGAGTTTTTCCTTGAAAAGCCGTGCCGCATCCCTGAAGTAAGCTTCGTTGTCTTCGGCTTTTATGCCGGTACGGCTTGGAGAGAGCTTGCTGTTGTTAGTCAGGATGCCACCGCTTAACTCCAGGGCATCGAGACCGGCATGCGCGAAGATCTCGGCGGCCTTTAGCGCATCATCAGATGACAGTCCGTTTTCGCTGAAGTCCTCACAGTTCAGTTTCATCAAAATGGGGTAGTCGTAGCCAGTGGCAGCGCGAATGGCCTTCAGGATTCTAACATGGATTTTCGTCCGGTTTTCAATGCTTCCACCATAATCGTCCGTGCGTCTGTTGAAGTATGGTGATAAAAACTGGCTTAACAGATAGCCGTGGGCACTGTGGACCTGAACACCATCGAATCCGGCTTTTTTCGCCCGAACAGCGGCTTCGGTATATGCAATGACGAGTTCGTGGATGTCGTCGGTGGAAAATTCTTTCCGGGGTGAATCAGCGAGACCGTCAAACAGGGATACCGCCATGGGGGTTGTCCCGGTTATCTTTTCATCTGCCTGCGTGCCGGAATGAGCCAGTTGTGCAATAATTTTCGCCCCAGCCGGATGTACCGATGATGTCATTTCACCGAGTTTCGGGATCTGTTCGTCAGTGTAAATGCCAAGTTGCCACTTTCCGGCTTGTCCCTCGGGGCGGACGTATGCGTGGCTGGAAATAATCAGGCCGACTTCCCCTTCTGCAAGTGCTTTCATTGTTTCAATCAACTGTGGCGTAGCATATCCATCACTTGAGGCCATCCCCTCCCAGGTGGCGGAGCGAACAAACCGGTTTTTTATCTGCATTTTGTTAATTAAAATTTTTTCGAATAATTTTGACATGATCTTCTCCTGGGGATCGGTTAATTACATCGGATATTCCACTTTGATCCGGATATATTTATAGATCATAATACATGCATTTTAGAGTGCCACCCTCGCTGTTTGGATGTTCCGGTAATTCGCGGAACGATTATCCTTTATAGGGCATCGTGGATATCGGTCGGATCATTTCTTCAATCTTACCGGTTTCCAGGGCTTCCATGAATTCATCCGCCAGTTGGCGGCCCATATCGATTACGGTCTTCCAGTATTCCACCCGTTCTTTATCTTTTCCGGCAAACCGGGTGAAGTCGGATCTGTCGGTAATTTTTCCATATGGCAGGCGGTTAATGAATTCTTTTGCCGGGGTGATCATCAGGACCTGGTCCATGAAAGAAAAATCGGGCCCGCGCCAGAAAATCTTCTTATCGAGCCAACCAGGGACGAATTGAGGGGAATAATGGGGAAACAAGGTGATGCCATCTTGTTTGTTCAGCCCATCCGGGTTGTTCATGAAATTGATATTCATGTGATAATCGATGATCCCACCGTCCCGGTATACACCGGGAGGAGCGCCGGGGATATCTTTGACGCCCGGCATGAGAAGGGGAACCGATCCGCTTGCCATAAGCGCTGGTTTAATGTTTTCAGTGCTCAGGGGGACCTGGCGAATGGGGAATCCGTTCATGGCATAAAATGGCGGGATGTCCCGGGGGTCATAAAACAGGGTTCTTTCAAAAAACAACCCCAGGGTTTTTCGAGCGACCGTGTTTCCCAGAGCCGCCATTGCCAGCGCCGGGGCCAGTTTTGCTTTTTTGTCACTGGCGGTCATGCCTTTGCAGCGCACGGCCATTATATTTAAGCGATACCATGGGTGAGACAGGATATCATTGATTCCGGAGCTTTCCAGCAGCTTGTCCAGTACGGTTTCTATTACTCGGTTGACCTTGTGCATGGGTGGGTGAAAACCGAAAACCTGATCCAGGTAAGCGTCTTGAAAACAATCGATTGCCTCTGTCGGGTTTTTTGCGGAAACAGTGGCCATGCGCCATGCGCCGATGGATGACCCAACCATAAACAAGGGAGATTTCCGAAGATTGAGCCATGATGAAAAAAGCGTACGGTCAAGATGATTTAAAATAAGCCATTTCGGCCCTCCAGCGGCGCCGGCAATAATTTTTACGTCATCCGGGCCGATTTTACCTTGTTTGATTCTGGAAAACGCTTTTCCCCCGGCCCATAAGGCGATGGATGATGGCACGACAATTTCCTTTCACGGTGGTTGATGCATGACATGCATATCATGTATATTATGTGTAATATGTATCATAGTATGTCTTTCCGTCAAGCCCATACAAATCTGTTGCTAACTTATCAAGCCACTGCGGGCTTTGTGAGGCAAACGCATAGCCGCCTGCAGGTATCAGTTATATATGTTTCGCCGCGGTAGAATAGCTTTTGACAAGGGCTGGTAAAAAAAACTGTGTTGACCGGTTGAGTTTTTGCATGAACAGGCCCTGGCTGGAAGTCCAGGCTCTCGGAGGTGGCACTGGCAACGCAATAAGAGGAACACCCCCCAGCGCACCCTGTAGTTGCCACTGAGGAAATACCCGTCAACCCCCGGATGAATAATTTTACATAAGATCCACAGGCATCCTGGTTACATGCAAAAACTAACCGGACAACACTGAAAAAATCGACAAAGTTAACGTTTACGTAAAAAAAGCTTTGCAAATTAGTATTTTTATATTATTTTTAAATAAGAACACTTCTTAATAAAGTAAACATTGTATATTTAAGCTGAAATCTTATTCTACCACTCTGAGTACCAATCACCAATTAAGCCCGTATCATCCCGTTTCTAAATGAAATGGATATCAAAGGAGGTGCCCGTTGGATTATGATTTGAGTACCGAACAGGAAATGATCAGAAAAGAAATACGAAAGTTTGCTGAAAAGGAAATAGCTCCGCTTGCCATGGATCTTGACGAGCAGGAGCTTTTTTCGTTGGAGTTGACCAAAAAAATGGGGGAAATCGGTCTATTCGGAATGTTCGTGTCGGAAGATTATGGGGGTCAGGGACTCGATTATATATCCTACATAATAGCCGTTGAGGAGCTTGCACGGATCGATGGTTCCCAGGCGGCAACGATCGCTGCGGGAAATTCCCTGGGGATTGGGCCTATTTATTATTTCGGCACTGAGCAGCAGAAGGAAAAATACCTGCCGGACCTGTGCACCGGCAAAAAACTGTGGGGCTTTGGTCTGACCGAACCTTCTGCGGGTTCGGATGCGGGCGCATCAAAGACGGTTGCTGTAAAAGACGGTGATGACTGGATCTTGAACGGGTCCAAGATATTTATTACCAACGCGGCCTGCGAGCTTTCCGCAGGGGTTACCGTGCAGGCCATTACCGGACAGCGGGAAGGCGGCAGGCCGGAATATACCTGCTTCCTGGTGGAACAGGGAAGTAAGGGGTATAAAGCGCTCCCCATGCACAAAAAACTGATGTGGCGGGCTTCCAACACGGCAGAGCTGTATTTTGATGATGTGCGGGTGCCCGCGGAGAATGTTCTGGGCAACCAGGGCGACGGTTTTCAACAGATGCTCAAGACCCTCGATGGCGGGCGGTTGTCTATTGGTGCGATGGGACTGGGTGGTGCCCAGGGGGCCTATGATCTGGCTTTGGCATATGCCAAAAAAAGAGAACAGTTCGGGCGGCCCATCAGCAAGTTCCAGGCTGTTGCGTTCAAGCTCGCCGATGCCGCCATAGAACTTGAGTGTGCCCGTAACCTGCTTTACAAAGCCTGCTGGCTGCGGAACCAGAATCGCCCCTTTCAAAAAGAGGCTGCCATGGCAAAGGTCTATTGCTCAGAGCTCATGGGGCGCGTTGCGGACAACGCGGTTCAGATTCATGGGGGCTACGGGCTGATGAAGGAATATAATGTGGAGCGGTTTTTCCGTGATCAGAAGCTCCTCGATATCGGTGAAGGGACGTCCGAAATTCAGCGACTGGTTATCTCTCGATACATTGGATGCTGATGAGCTTGCTGTTTCTTTTTAATCATTTCCTCAACAGGAGAAAAAAATGCCAGATGTTGACGACATTCTAAAGGTGGAAACGGAGGATCGGGTCGCAACCCTGACCCTGAATCGTCCGGGTGCCATGAATGCCATTAATTTTGATATGCTTCAAGCCCTGAGATCACAGATCGAGTCAATTCGATTCGACCCCGATATCCGGGTGGTCATTATAACAGGGGCGGGTGAGAAAGCTTTCTGTGCCGGGGCGGATCTGAAAGAACGCGCCACCATGCCGGAGCCCCGGGTCAGAGAGTTTATCTATAAAATACGGAGCCTGTTTTCGGATATCGAATTATTGAACAAGCCAGTAATTGCTGCGGTAAACGGGTTTGCGCTCGGCGGCGGCACCGAATTGACCCTGGCATCGGATATACGCATCGCATCGATGAGTGCTTCGATGGGGCTGACGGAAACCCGTTTGGCCATTATTCCGGGTGCCGGCGGCACCCAGCGGCTTCCCCGGATTGTGGGGCGGGGCAAGGCCAAGGAATTGATTTTTACCGGCAGGCGGGTTGATGCCAGGGAAGCCCTGGATATTGGCCTGGTCAATAAGATCTGTGAGCCGGAACTGCTGATGAGCGAGGCCATGAAAATGGCTCAAATGATATGCGAGTCAGGTCCCATCGCCATTGAGCAGGCCAAGTATGCCATTAATGCGGGGCTTGAAACCGACCTGAACACAGGGTTGGCCATCGAGTCGAATGCTTACTGGATTACCATTCCAACAAAAGACCGTATGGAAGGGATTACCGCATTTCTCGAAAAACGAAAACCGGTATATGTAGGAAAATAATGATCGAACGGAAGCCTGGCTGAGAAGCGCAAAGGGCGGAGATGGGGTAAAAGGCGAGAATTCGGTCTAAAGCAATTTGTATATTACAAGTAACACAATCAGCACAGGGGAAAGTACCTATGAGTGAAAACAGGCAACACTGGTTGAACGAGGAGTTAAAGCTCGATGAGCGTGTAAACGAAAGCCTGTGGCCGGGAGGGCAGAAAGCCGTGGACCGGCTGGCAAAGCAGGGGAAAAAGCCTGTCCGGGAGTTGATTGAAAACGTCATCGATCCGGGGACCATGTTTTTTGAACTCTCTCGCTTAGCCGGTTTCGGGATGAATTATCCTGGGGTAGAAGATGTTCCTTGCGGCGGTGTCGTCACTGGTATCGGTAAAATCCACGGCAACTGGACCATGATTATTGCCAATGATCCCAGGGTCAAAGCCGGCACATATTTTCCCATAACCCTTAAAAAACATCTTCGGGCACAGGCCGTGGCCGAGGAAAACGGTCTCAGCTGCGTGTACATCGCCGATTCCGGGGGCGCTTTTTTACCGATGCAGGTGGATGTTTTTCCCGATGACGGGCATTTCGGGTCCATGTTCTACAACATGGCACGGATGTCCGCAAAAGGTTTGCGGCAGGTCACCATGAGTACCGGCGGCAATACCGCGGGCGGGGCATATATCGTCTTCATGGCCTGCGAGTCGGTCATGATTGATAAAATGTCCTATTCATTCCTGGGCGGCCCGCCCCTGGTGAAAATGGCCACCGGTGAAGTGATTTCCGCCGAGGACCTGGGAGGGGCGCGGGTGCATACGCATATTTCGGGGGGGGCGGATCATTTTTGCAAAGACCAGGATGAAGCCATTGAGCGGGTAAGAAATATACTATCACTGGAACCGGTCCAGAAAATTCATCTTCACCGGTATGAAGAGCGTCCCTCCATTCACCCGATCGAAAGATTGTACGATATACTCCCGACAACCGGCAGTCAGCCCATCGACGCCCATGCCATCATTGAAACCTTGGCGGATGACGGTGTGTTTCACGAATACAAGAAGCATTATGCTCCCGGGAGAGGGGATAACCTGGTTACCGGAAAGTTCCGGTTGAAGGGATTTCCCACGGGTGTCATCGTTTCAAACAAGATCGGGGTTATTTTTGAAGAAGCCGCCCGAAAGGCCGCGGAGTGGATTGTAAGGTGCAGCCATGAGAAAATCCCCATCATTTTTCTCCAGGGGTCACCCGGATACATGGTGGGGTCCGATGCGGAACATGCCGGTATCGGCAAGTACGGATCAGACATGGTTCGTGCGGTTTCCTGCGCCCAGGTGCCGAGAATCCAGCTGGTGATCGGCCAGGATAACGGTGCTGCCAATTACGGCATGTGCGGCAGGGCATACAGGCCGAAGTTTCTGTTTCACACCATGCGAAGCCGCACCTCGGTTATGAGCGGTAAAAGCGCAGGCGGGGTTTTGCTTTCGATCGAGGAGCGCAAGCGCGAAGTTTCCGGGAACCCCATGACCGACGAGGAAAGAAGCCAGTTTTACGCAAAAATGGTTGAAAAATACGACGGTGAGGCGCATCCGTTTTATTGTGGTGCCCGGCTGCTGAGTGACCGCGTTTTAAAATTTACTGAAATTCGTGACTGGCTGGCCATGGCGCTGGAAGTAAGTCATATCCGGCCTGTTGGTGAGCCGTCTTTCGGAAATTTCAGGTTCTAACGACGACGAACAATAACAACCAGGAGGAATCAATGTCTCAGTTGAATTATCCAAAAAAAGTTGTCATTGGCGACATCACCGTCAGAGATGGTTTCCAGCACGAGGAAATATTCATACCCACCCGCGCCAAGCTCTGGGTGCTTGAAGAGCTTATTCTAATGGGTTTCCGGCGCCTGGAGGTGACTAATTTCGGGAATCCTTCCCGGATGGTTCAGTTCTCGGATGCGGATGATCTCTACAAGATGCTTTTCAAGAGCAAGCGGGTGGCCCATTTGCTTGACCAGGTCGAAACCACATCGATCACCATCCGGGAGCAGGCGGTCGACAGGGCCATTGAAGCGAGAAAAAACGGACATGGTCCGGATCGTATCCTCTTCATGGTCTCGACTTCCGAATCCCATCACAAAACCAATTCCGGCACTTCCCTGGAAGAATACTGGAAGATGTGCGAAAAATATATTCCCAAGGCGCATGATGCCGGTTTGAAAGTATGCGGCACCGTAAGTACGATCTGGGGGTGTCCCATCGAGGGGCCGACCGATATGAAAAAAGCCCTGGAATTTACCCGCCGCTGGTTGGATATCGGCGCCGATGACATCGAGCACGCCGACCATGACGGGTCTGCCCCGCCCAACCGGGTATATGACTATTTTTCAATGGTTCTGGATGAAATTCCCGATACTACCAAGCACATCGCTCATTTCCACATGACACGCGGGTGGGGGATGGCCAATGTTCTTGCCGCGCTGCATGCGGGTATCACCCATTATGAATCGACGATAGGCGGTATCGGTGGCCAGCCCGCGAATTTTGTAGACCGGGTGCCGACCGGCGGAACCGGGGAGTATTATTACCGTGATCCAACGATTACCGGTCTGGTTTCAACCGAGGACATGGTTGTCATGATGGACGAGATGGGGATTGACACGGGCGTGGACGTGGACAGGCTTCTTATTGCCGGTGCCATGGTGGAAAAAATTGTGGGGCGCCGGTTGCGCTCCGAATCGGTTCACTCCGGCCGGATTCCCAAGGAATTGACCGGCAGGAAATAGATGAACGCGGCGTTTTAAAAAGTATTCCATTGGGAATCGGCTGGTTTGTTCAATTTCCTTTTCCGGGTCAATGACCGGTTTTAGATTGGACGATGATTTTAACCCTTATACCGGTTCGGTTCCCGGGGTTAAAGTTATCGTCTTGCCCATGGTCAAACATTGCCCGTTTTCGGATGGATGCTGTAAATATCAATTGCAGCATCAGTATCAATCTCGGCATATTGTTTCAATTTTTGCTGAATCAGTAGTTAAATACACATTTTATCATTTTAGTTCTTTACAAAAAGAATTATATACATTATTTTTGTATAAAAACGTCCTTTTCATAGGTAAACGTCGTATACTTAAATTTATTATGTTTTGTAAAATGACGAATCATCTTTGCATGTCTGTTGGTGTGCCTTCAGTTCAACACCGAGCATAATGATTGATGTACAGCCTAAGCGCCTTTTCTGAACGCCTGTTGGAAAGAATCTGGAAATCTACCTGATCTCACATTCTTCGTACAGGCAAAGCCTCTTGGAATCAACGGTTCGGGTTCCAACGAATCCGGTAATCAAGCCTGTAATTATCTTGCGGGCGGATACAAACAGCGTACAGGGAGGATGGAATGAGCATAGAAATAGGCAAGACCAGGATCGGGGACGTCGTGGAGGAGAATGCGAAAAAACTCGGGAACAATGTGGCGCTGGCCTATTACGAGTATGATTTCAGGAAGACGTTCTCCGAATTTGACGAGATTTGTAACCAGGTCGCCAAAGGCTTGATGGCACTGGGCATCAAAAGGGGTGATCATGTTGCCATGTGGGCCAACAATCTTCCGGAATGGGTTTATACCCAGTTTGGAAGCGCCAAAATGGGCGCGGTGATGGTTACGGTAAATACCAATTTCAGGGCTTTTGAGTTGGAGTATCTTTTGGGCCAGTCTGACGCCAGCACCTTGATTCTGACGGGTGGTGTCCGGACACCGGATGAATACCTGAAAGTTCTGGAACAGGTGCTCCCTGAGCTCGCGAATTGCGAGCCCGGCAATTTCAAGTCTGATACGCTCCCTAATCTTAAAAATGTGGTTTACCTGGGGAAAGAGAAAATCCCGGGCGTTTATAACTGGCAGGACGTCATGGAGATGGGTAAATCCGTGTCGGGTGATGATTTCCAGAAGAGGAAAGACAGCCTGGAATCTGATGATGTCATCATGATGCAGTATACTTCCGGGACCACCGGTTATCCCAAGGGGGTTATGCTTACACACAGCAACCTGTTGGGAAATGCTTATTCCATGGCGGAAACCATGGGGTTGACACCGGAAGATGCCATGTGCATTCCGGTCCCTTTTTTTCATTGTTTCGGCTGTGTTATCGGTACCATGGTTTGTACGGTTTCGGGAACTGCAATGGTGCCAATCACGTCGTTTGACCCTAAAAAAGTGATGGAAGCCGTTGAAAAGTATAAATGTACCGCATTATTGGGCGTACCCACCATGTTTATCGCAGAACTCGAGGAGATGACGAAAAATAAATATGACACCACTCCCCTCAGAACCGGGGTCATGGCCGGATCTACCTGCCCCGTGGAGGTGATGAAAGGGGTTATGGACAAAATGGGGGCGATGGAAATGACCATTGTCTACGGTCAGACAGAGGCCTCTCCGGGGATCACCCAGACCCGGCGGGATGACTCCATGGATGTGCGCACGGAAACCGTTGGTCGGGCCCTGCCGAATGTTGAAGTCAAAATCGTCGATCCGATCACGGACGAGACCCTGGGACCCGGTGAACCGGGCGAGCTCTGCAGCCGGGGGTATCATATCATGAAAGGGTATTACAAAATGCCGGAGAAGACCGAAGAGGTTATCGACAGCGACGGTTGGCTGCACACCGGGGATCTGGCCACGGTGGACGAGCAGGGGAATTACCGGATAGTAGGACGGTTGAAGGATATGATCATACGCGGCGGGGAGAATATCTACCCCAGGGAGATCGAAGAATTTCTGTACACGCATCCTGCAGTCAGAGATGTACAGGTGGTTGGTATCCCCAGCAGAAAGTACGGTGAAAAGGTCGCCGCTTTTATTCAGGTCCGGCCGGATGCGGAGAGCGTTACAGAAGACGAGATCAAGAGTTTCTGTAAAGATAAAATCTCTTTTCACAAGATTCCACAGTATTGTTTTTTTGTTCAGGAGTTTCCCGCCACGGCCAGTGGCAAGATCCAAAAATACAAGCTTCGTGAATTTGCGGTTCAGGAGGTGGGCGAGGAATGATAAATCATGAAGACAGTGACTATTTTGAAGAGTTGACCGGGGATCTTGACCTGTCTGAAGCCCCAGAGGTTCAGGATTTGGGGGTCAGGGTAAGGCAATTGCGAGAAAACAGGGGATACTCTATCTCCGAGCTCGCACAGCTCACAGGCTATGAAGCGGATTTTCTCGAAGGAATCGAGAAAGGTGAAACAAAGCCGCAACTCGGAACGATGATCAGGCTCTCGGAAGCTCTGAAAGGAGCGCTGGGTAGCTTGATTGCCGGAGAGGGAGACAGGCCGTATGCCATAACCCGTCGCAAGGAAAGAAAATCCGTCTCCAGGTCCACGACTGCCCGGGGGAGCCAGGAACTGTATGCGTACAAAAGCCTGGCCCCGGAAGTTCAAAACAAGCACATGGAGCCACTGCTGGTCAGGTTGAAGGAAAATCCGGAAGATGAAACCTCGATGCATGAAGGGGAGGAATTCATCTTTGTCCTTGAAGGACAGGTGATCGTCAGGCTGGGTCAGGACCGGTTCGAACTCGATCCCGGGGACAGTGTCTATTATCAGTCCGCCCAGTCTCATATGGTAGCGGCTAAAAATGAAAGCGCCACTATTCTGGCGGTAATATACGGAGGCCATAAAAAGGAGTGAACATGTCTGCGAAGATGCTTTGGCAGCCCTCTGATGAAAAAATAAACAACAGCAACATGAAGCGCTATATTCAGTATGTCAATCAGCGCTTTGGCCGGGATTTTAACCAATACAGTGAACTCTACGAGTGGTCGGTACAAGATATCCCCGACTTTTGGGCGTCGATCTGGGATTTTGTGGAAATCGTCCATTCCAAGGGATATGAACAGGTCGTGGACGATCCCTCCAGAATGCCGGGCGTCAAATGGTTTAGCGGCGCAAAGCTCAATTTTGCGGAAAATCTTCTGCGGCGTCGGGATGACCAGTTGGCCATCATTTTTCAGGGGGAAGAAGGCCCTCCCCGGTATTTGACCTTCGCACAGCTGTACGCGGAAGTGGCCCGGGTCGCCGCATCCCTGAAGCATATGGGGATCGGGCCAGGAGACAGGGTAGCGGCGTACATGCCGAATATACCGGAAACCATCATTGCCATGCTGGCTGCTTCCAGTCTGGGAGCCACCTGGTCATCCTGCTCTCCCGATTTCGGAATCAAGGGTGTTCTCGATCGTTTCGGCCAGATTAAGCCCAAGGTGTTGTTTACCGCAAACGGGTACTGGTTCAAAGGCAAGAACCTGGATATCCTGGGGCGGATTCGCCAGATCCTGGAACAGATCGATTCCGTGCAGCAGGTGGTCGTGGTGCCGTTTACCGAAGAGAATCCCGACTTGTCCGAAGTGCCCAGGGGAATTCTCTACCGGGATTTTTGCTCGAAAGAGACAGAAGAAATTGATTTTGCGCAACTTCCTTTCGAGCACCCGCAATATATCATGTACTCCTCCGGCACCACTGGCTTGCCCAAGTGTATGGTGCAGAGTGCCGGCGGTGTTTTAATCAATCAGTTGAAAGAACTTGTGCTGCATACCGACCTCAAACCCGGGGAGCGGATTTTTTATTTTACCACCTGTGGCTGGATGATGTGGAACTGGCTGGTCGGTGCACTAGGCGTGGGGGCCACGGTGGTCCTGTATGAAGGAAACCCCATGCATCCCGATCCTGCCGCGCTCTGGCGAATGGCCCAGGATGAAAAAGTGGCCGTGTTCGGAACCAGCGCGGGTTATCTGACTGCCTTGAATAACAGTGGTGTCCGGCCCGGGAAGGAATTTGATCTGAGTTCGCTGAAGGCGGTCCTTTCGACCGGATCACCCCTGCCCGAAGAAGGGTTTGAATTCGTTTATCGCGAAATTAAGGCAGACCTCCACCTGGCTTCTATTTCCGGGGGGACGGATATCAATGGCTGCTTTGCCCTGGGCAATCCCCTGGCGCCGGTTTATGCAGGCGAATTGCAATGTCGGGGCCTGGGTATGAAGGTGGAGGCTTTTGATGAAGACGGACGTCCGGTTTACAATCAGAAAGGGGAGTTGGTCTGTACGGCAGCCGCTCCTTCCATGCCCATTTATTTCTGGGATGATCCGGATGGCAGCAAGTATCATGGCGCCTATTTCGATTACTTCCCCGGCGTGTGGCGGCATGGTGATTTTATAGAGATCCGGGACCACGGCGGGGTTGTTATTTACGGTCGGTCCGATGCCACGTTAAATCCGGGGGGTGTACGCATCGGTACGGCTGAAATCTACCGCCAGGTCGATCTGCTGCCGGAGATCGAGGACAGCCTGGTATTGGGCCAGAACTGGAAAAACGATGTCCGGGTAATACTATTTGTCAAAATGAACCCGGGGTATTCGTTTAACAAGGAATTGCAGGACAAGATAAAGAAAACCATCAGAGAAAATGCTTCCCCCAGGCATGTCCCGGCAAAGATACTGCCCGTGCCGGATATCCCTTACACCCTGAACATGAAAAAGGTTGAACTTGCGGTGAAGAAGACCATCGAGAATCAACCCGTGAAAAATAAAGATTCCCTGAAAAATCCTGAAGTACTGGAATATTTTGTGAATATTCCGGAGTTGCAGCAGGATTGATTTAAATCCCCGTGCAACTTTTGGAACCGATCCAAAATCTAAAAAAGGAGGTGATATTGATTTTGTCTGTATCAAACCCTTGCCGGCAAGATTTTGTTTATCGTGACCGGCTTGGTTCGGAATCGGGAGAAACAAGGTTTGGATTTAAAAACCTTATTTACCAGGAGGGGGGTTTATGTTTAGAGGAATGTATCCGATTTTTTGGGTAGGGATCGCTTTCATGTACAGCATCGGAATTATTTCGATGCTGGTGGAGATGATAACTGATACAGGAACAGTTCACATTCTGTTGTGGGGTATTCCGTTACCCTTTCTATATGTGATGTTTTTCATGCTCTGGATTGTTCCTATGGCCGTAGCCTTGATGTGGTGGTATGTGCCTATGAAAGACAAGGAGCAACGCGCACAACACAGAAGAGGGGAGGAATAGAGCTATGGATATGGATTATATCGGAACCGTACATCCAGTGGTGATCGTATTTGCCGTAGCCTATTTCGTTGTTATTTTCGGAATCGGCTGGTATACACGCAAAGCTGCGGCCAGTCCGATGGAATACGCCGTGGCCGGACGCAACGTGGGGGCATTCATTAATGGTGCCGGTCTAGCTGCTTCGTACCTGTCACCGGCCAGTTTCCTGGGACTACCGGCGTTTGTGTTTCTTTTGGGCTATCCTTTCTGGTGGGCCATGGTGGCCATCATCATGGGCATGCCCCTTGCAGCGCTTCTTACCGCTGCCCCATTGCGTAAATACGCACCGGTTTCCTTTACCGATTATTATGCATCACGTTACGAAAGCGAAAAATGGGCGAGGGCAGTGACCAGCATTCCCGTACTTATTACGGGGCTTTTGTACATCACCCTCTCCCTGGTGGGAACAGCTTTGTTCTTGATGGCCATTTTGCAAATTCCATACATGATTTCACTGATCATCGGTACGGCGGTATGTCTTTTTTATGTCTATATGGGTGGCATGGTGGCCACCACCTGGGCCACGGGGTTGCAGGGTATTCTCATGACCATCGCCGCGGTCCTCGTGGCGTTCTTCGTGGTCACCACATTTGGCGGGTTCGCCGGCCTTGGAGAAGCGATTAACACCAACAATCCGAATTTCTGGTTGCCGCCGCATACGACCGTTGGGACTCCGCATCCAATTATGAGTGTCTGGACGGGTATCGTCAGTTTTTTCTTTGTCTGGCATTATGGCTTTGCCACCATGCCGTATTCCGTGGTCAAGTTTTTTACCGCCATGGATATCAATTCAGCCCGTCTGGCCGTCTTCTGGAGTACTTTTTTCGGCGGTCTCATGTACATGGGTCTGATCATCATCGGCAGCGCAGCCCGGGTAATCCTGGAAACGCTGCATCCGGCCATGATGGAGGCAGGCGTGGAGGATGCCATGGGCGTTCTTGGCTTTCTGCAGAATTACTATGGCGCCAGTGCCGCGGCCATCACTGATTATTCCATGATTGCCTCCACTCAAGCCCTGGGTCAACCCTGGTTGCTTGGCTTACTTGCTGCCGGTGGTCTGGCGATCTGCATGTCCACGGTTAGCGCGTGGGCCATGGTGATGCAGGTGACACTCGGGAGAGACTGGATGATCAAGATTCTGGGCAGCAAATGGGCGGAAGAAAACCAGGTTAATGCGATGCGGATATGGCTGGTTGTCAGCCTGGTGATCTGTTTCATTATTGCCATTCACCCGCCGGCTATGGTTCTGGATCTTTCCGGATGGGCGTTTATCCTGATCATCTCCTCCTGCGGTCCGGGGCTGATACTGGGTATCTGGTGGCACAAGTCCACGGCCACGGCCCATATTTCCACTGCCGTGGTTTTCACGGTGCTCACCATGATCAGCTGGCTGTACGCCAATATCGTTTTGGGGAGTCCGCACTGGTTCTTCCTGGGCGAGCAGGTTTTTGGCTTCAGGGTACCAACGGCCCACCAGGTTTACTGGGTCCCGCTGGCGTTTATATTCTTTATTGTGGTTTCCCTGTATACAAAGCAAACCAGTAAGGAGACGCAACAGAAGTACTCGATTGATTTGCGTTTTGACTAAATAGCGGATATTTGTTAATTGTCTTTATTGACTACAAGCTATCTCAAAAAAAGATCATGCCCGCTGGCAAGGCGTGAGGCGATGAAAAAGCGGAACATATACGTCATATGTGAGCATTTTGAAGAGCCGCACAACGACGCCAGAGGGTGTTAGATTATTTTGAGATAGCTTGTAAGAGGTGCTCCGTTTCGGAGCGCCTCTTATCTGATCTGCACACGCAGGAGAATTCATGCCTGAAAAAAAAGAAGAGATTGAAGAGCCCGAAGACAAAACCGACCATTATCTTGATATGAAAATTGGTTCTGGCAGATACCGGCGTTATTATTTTAAAAGCGAGGAGGAGAAGCATCTGTGGTACCGGATGCAGAAAAAGAGCAAGCTCTACATTCCTTATTTTTTGTTGGGTGTGGGGATCAATTTTATCCTTTATTTCTCCGGGGTCGACTTGTCCCGGAATATTCTATGGGGGGCATTGGTTGGGCTGGGGGTTCCTTTTGCCAGCATGTTTTTGTTTTCGGAGATTCATTTTCGCATTCGGTACGGCAACAAAGAAAATACCAAAGATGCAGAAAATGATGTTAAGTAGTACTTAAATGAAAGACGTCTTGCCGTAATTTCTCTGTGACGTTTTTATAAAACAGGTTTTATAAATCGTAAAAAGCCCGTAGCCGGTTATTGCCGTTTGCGGGCTTTTTTTACGAGTTCATCAAACTTGACATTAACGTGAAATAGTGTAATGTTAACTACGGAAAGACTTATGTTCTCTCAATTTTTTGTTGTTATCCGGTAATGTACCCCTTTGGATTGAACTATTTATATGGTTAATGGCGGCTGATCGTTCGGTTTAAAATTTCATAAATGTCTGGACAAAGGGTCGCTGGGGTCACTTGGGTACGCGGCATTTTTTGTGATTGCACAATTCTTGATCTTTAATTTTTTTCATCCAAGTTTGACTTATTGCAAGCTTTGTCAATATTTGTAACCACTATTTTAAAGGAGTGAACAATGGACATAAAGACGATCATGATTATCGGTGCGGGTCAGATGGGAAATGGGATTGCCCAGACAGCAGCCCAGGCGGGTTACACGGTTTATCTGAACGATATTTCACAGGAGTTTGTGGATCGTGGTATGGATACGATTTCCAAAAGTCTCGACCGGATGATCAAGAAAGAAAAAATTTCCACAACTGACAAGGATGCGATTCTGGGCCGCATATCTGCAGCGTTGACATACGAAGCAGCTGCCGAGTGTGACCTGATGATTGAAGCGGTAGTGGAAAAAATGGAAATCAAGGCCAAAATTTTCAGCGAGCTGGACCGGATCGCACCCCCGCATGCCATTCTCGCCAGCAATACCTCCTCATTGCCCATAACAGGCATTGCCGCGTATACCAAACGCCCGGAAAAGGTAATCGGGATGCATTTTATGAACCCGGTGCCGGTGATGAAACTGGTGGAAGTGATCAATGGGCTTGCCACGTCGCCCGAGGTAACGGAAACCATCCGTAAGGTGTCCGAGTCAATGGGTAAAACCCCTGTTGAATGTCGTGACGTACCGGGTTTCGTCTCCAACCGGGTTCTGATGGTGATGTTGAATGAAGCCATATGGGAACTGTACGAAGGGGTGGCCACGGCCGAAGGTATCGACCAGATCATGAAACTCGGCATGAATCATCCCATGGGACCGCTTGCCCTTGCGGATTTGATCGGACTGGATACAGTATTATCCATTCTCGAGGTGCTTCAGGACGGGTATGGGGATCCCAAATATCGCCCCTGTCCATTGTTGAGATCATATGTCAGCGCAGGCTGGCTCGGTCGGAAAACCGGCAAGGGGATTTACGATTACCGTTAATGGAAGATTGTTGCGGTAGTTACATGTTTTACATAGATCGGGCTACAGGAAGATAAAAATAATCGAAAGCAGCTATGGGTTTGTGCATCAAAGGCGTTTTGGTATTATATTTGAATAATGCATGAGTTCAAAGGCCCATAAAAATGTTCTAAATACCATGACGAATCACAACTACAAGGAACCTGCCTGATATGGAGCTTACCAGGGAACATCTCATGATACAGAAAATGGCCAGGGAGTTTGCGCGCAAGGATCTTGCCCCCTTGGCCGCGGAACGCGATCAGAAACATGA
>SLIE01000448.1 GCA_007135795.1 Desulfobacterales bacterium | reverse complement strand
TTCAGATGATAATTATATCGTTGGAATCCTGATTTTCAATTCCGGCACTATGTACTGTTAGTTTTTTCTTGTACTTGTTCTTCTGATATATCTTTGAGTTTGTTGTGAATGTCTTTTTTTTTGTCGTAATAGCCCGATTCAAATGTCAAGCAGCACATCAGTCTTCCACACACACCTGAAATTTTCGTTGGATTAAGTGAAAGCCCCTGTTTTTTTGCCATTTTGATCGTGACCGGATCGAATTTGGTAAGAAAACAGGAACAGCATAACTGCCTTCCGCATCGCCCGATACCGCCGCACATCTTGGCCTGATTTCGTATCCCGACCTGCCGCATTTCAATCTTGCTTCGAAACTGTTTGACCAGCATTTTAACCAGTTTTCTGAAGTCAACACGTCCTTCAGCCGTAAAAAAGAAGGTCAGCTTACTCCCTTCAAAGTTGCTTTCAACGGCAAACAGATTCATTTCCAAGCCGAGCGTTACAATGCTTTCCCGGCAGAATTCATAAGCATGGTTTTCAGTAATCGTATTGGCTTCGAGTTGTTTTACATCTTCATCCGTTATCGGACGATAGATTTTTTTAAGCGACTGTCGACACTCGTCCGGGTCAATTGAAACGGCCGGTGTCGTAACGATGCCGTACCCAAGCCCGTGCTCGGTTTCAACGAGCACCTTATCGCCAATCTTCAGTACGTATGCGCCGCAATTAAAGTGATATATTTTTCCGGCCGGTTTGAACCGGATACCAATTATTTTAATCATGATTTGTATTATTTATTCCGAAAGTTTTATAACCAGAGACTCCATGGCAAGACGAGAATTTGCGTTACCCTTTATCGCACGCTCGACTTGCCATATGGCAGATATTTTATCAAGAAGTCGATTCGTATCAATTGTATCAGATAACGCAGCAAATCGCGATTGCAAATCCCGGTTTACGATCCTGTCGGGGCAGTATTGAAAAACGGCAAGATCCCGTAACCAGGACTTCATGATCTCAAGAGAAATTGCAAGTGTTTTCTTGTCCCTGGAAAGTGATTCTGCAAAGTATAAATCCTGACCGGCGGATTTCCTGAAAATCATTTCCATCCGGTCAATGATTCGTTTGCGATGCACGACAGCCCATTTGTCATTCTTAATGGATAGTGCCCGACCGATACTACCACCGGACAAGGAAGCAACTACCATGGCATTTTCAGGTGACATACCCTTTTTTTCTATCAGGTACGCTTCGAGTTGATCTTCCGGGATTGGATTGAAACGAAAATGTCTGCACCTCGATACAATAGTTGACAGAATATCTGCTACCTGGGGCGCTGCCAGTATGAAAATGGTATTTTCCGGGGGCTCCTCAAGAATTTTGAGCAGTGCATTTCCGGATTCCGCGTTCATCAGGTGGGCATCAGAAAGTAAAACAAATCGTACAGACGCTTCATGCGGCCTGCGTGCAAGGGCGCTGCAAAGCGTGCGGATCTGTTCTATTTTGATATACGCGCCCTCCGGCCTGATATAGTGGAAATCAGGGTGTTTCTCCGAAACGATTTTTCTGCATGGCCTGCAAGTGCCGCACGGATTGATATTTTTATTCTCTAAGGGTATGCGTATATCTTCGTTTGATGTGCTTTGAACCCCGTTGTCTGAAAATACAACGCCGCTTGCCATGGGGCCCGGGCTTTCACAATTGGCAGCCATCGCGAATGTTATGGCCGTTGTTTTTTTCCCGATTCCCGCTTCGCCTGTAAACAGCATGGCATGCGGCACTTCATTTTTTCTCAGCGCTGCAGCAAGCATTTTTATCTGCCGCTGCTGAGCAATTATCGCTTCAAAACCGATAAAAACCTCTCCGGGTGGCTTGACGCTACTCGTTGACACGTTCTCTCAATTCTTTCCCGCACTTGAAAAAGGGGAGCTTTTTCGGTTGAATCTGGACTTTGTCGCCGGTTTTGGGATTTCTTCCCGTATAACTCTTGTAGTTCTTAATAAAAAAACTGCAAAGTCCGCGTATTTCGATGCGTTCTTCATTGGCAAGGGCATCGGACATGGAATCAAAGAAAATCTGGACAACTTTTGCGGCTTCCGATTTAGATATATTGGCTTCTTTTTTGAGCGCTGCGATCATTTCAAGTTTATTCATTATTCCTCCTGTTAATCGTAAATACCTATTGTTGCATTCTCTCACTTAAATATACATAAATTTACAGGAAGTCAAGGCGTTAAAGTCGCAAGACAAAGGCGGAAGGGGGGGTAGCAGTTCATATCTGAACTAGTTTCCGAAACCGCCAAGACCATACAGATGGAGCATGAAAAAATACCGTTCATCCTTCGAGCCCATGAGATCTTCCTGAACCCGGTATGTAAAATCAAGGCTCCAGCAATCCCTTATGTAACGGAGCCCGGCATTCAGTTCGACAATTGTGTTGTCTATTAGGCTTCTTTCATAGTCACCGTAAAGCGTGAGCCAGGATTTCACTGGGGTTTCCAATTGAAGATAAACGGTTTTATTTCTGTCCCTGGTGTAACGGTAATCGATCCGAAAATTGCTTCCAAGCAAATTCCTGAACCGGAGAGATGTGTTGCTGCTGATAAATGCGTTTTCCTGGTGGCTGTATTGGGCATCGGCGTGGAGGCGGGGCAATCTGATCGGCGTAATATCGAGTTCGGCATAAAGCGGCAGGAACGCTTCATTGCTTTGGTCATAGTCTAAATCATAGGGTTGTTCAATCATAAATCTGCCGAACAAATTATAAGCTGGTTCCGGGTCTGCATCAGGTCGTATAACCGTGTATCTGGATGTAAAAAAGTGTGTCATGGAAAAAAGCAGCTGGTTTTCTGATTCGATCCGGTCTATTTCGTCAAAATCAGGAAATTCGGTTTGATTTACCGCCGGTATGTACGAATAACGAATCATCGGCAGTATGCCATGTTTTACCTTTTCCGTGCCAAAAGCCCTGACTGGAAATATTCGGTGAAAATCCGTGGACAGTTCCATGGCAATATCATAAATTCCCCTTTGGTTGTATCGTTGCATATCATCTTCGATTCTCGGATCGGCAAAGATATCATCGCGCGTTGCATCCGTATACCAGACAGTTTGCCGGAAACCCACGGATGGCTCGAAAGCGAAACGATTTGCCGGGTAGAATGGATAGTAAAGGCGGGGGTGTAAATCCATCCGATGCCCGGTTACGCCGTCTTCCCTGAAGAAATAGTTGTATTCGGTATTTATCGATCCGTATGTCCGGCTCTGATAAAGGGGTTGCTTTAAAAAGTTGTAGCTGATCATCGGGAGCCGCTGTAATGTGGGATTCTCATCAAGTTGACGGCGTGCCACCACATTGTCATACCATACCAGATCAGTATTTAAGGATGAAGTGATCCAGGTGCGGTTCAGGTTTAATCTGTTCTCCCTTACGCGGTCATTCCGATCGTCCATGTTGCGCCCGAATTCGGATTCGAAGTATCTGCTTGTTTGTCGGTGACCGGTGTAGCCATGATAAAAATCACGCAGGTAATCCTGGTCGCTGACGATGTCGATATCGAGCTGGGCCATGAACGCCGCAGGCAGTTCCTGATCCGCTTTCATCCTGAACCAGTATCGATCGGAATTGGGCCGAAGGAATCGGTCATCGGTATATCCCCACTTACGGTCAGGATCGTCAGGATCATCATCAACCTTTCGGTCTTCGAAACCGTCGAACATGAGCGTCCCCCTGGACCTTCCACTTAACATGTAACGGTACTCGAAACCTGCTTTTTCCCCCCGGTTCTGTATGTGGTGATAATAAAAGGTGGCATCCGAATGATCGCTGATGGCCCAGAAAAAAGGTTGCATATATTCAAATCCGTTTCTGGATGAATATTCAATATGAGGGGGGAGAAGCCCGGATTGGCGTTCAGTCTTGGCCGGAAAAATAAAAAAGGGGATATAAAGAACCGGTATGTTTCTGACGCGAAAGGCGGCATGCTTTACAATTCCGTAACCTTCCACGGTCACATGAACATTCGAGCCGGTAAAACTCCAATCCGGTCTTGTCGGTTCACAGGTCGTCAGGCAGGCCTGCTCTATGAAATAAGTATCTTCCCCGGTTTTCATGATCCGGTTGCCCGTGATGTGAAAATTGCTTTCCCGGATGAAAATATGGCCAGTAAAAAGGGTGCCGGTTTCATCGTTCAGATCGATGATCAGACGATCTCCCTCAAGTGTGTCCTCCCCTGATGTAAAAAACACATTGCCTGAAGCATGCGCAATCATTTCAGTGCTCTGAAAACGCACGAGATCAGCCCTGAGCCGACTGTCCAGATGTGTTATGACAACGTTCCCCTCGGCAATATATACTTCTTCGGCAGGATCATAGGAAATTTGCTCCGCCTCTATCCGCCATGGTTCATCCGGTTCTATTTCTCCGGATATCACTTGAGCATATGCCTGGGGTAAAGTCGCAAGGCATATGCATACCACGCAAATGATTGATGAGAAGATCGTTATATATTTATAAGGATAGCTCAAGGTGTTCGCATCATTTAGTCATTACCGGTTAAATGATAGCCGTCCCGAATTGAACAAATTTTTTCATTTCCGGATAGCCTATACCAAAGATAGTCGAAAGGTAAAAACCTGCTTTACAATAATATGCCTTGATGGCATTTGAAATTTTGAGTATAAAAAACCGAATTCCTGAAAATGTCAAGGCAATAACATCAACTACATCTTGCAAGGAGGATTGTCTATACCGGAGTTAGGGCATATGTCCTCTCATTTCTCCGATTGCACTAGATTTACTATCCTTGCCTCGATGATAATTAAGCAGATCGATAATGAAAACTCTCTTTGTCAATGAATTGAAAACCGGTGATGTCGTTGATGACGTCTTTGTGCTGGCCGAAAAGATGCGCGGGGTGAAGCGGGATGGAGAAGCTTACCTGAATTTGACGATTATCGATAAAACCGGTCGCATCAAGGGCGTTGTATGGGATAACGCGGATGCGCTTTCCGCGTTGTGTATTGCCGGTGATTTTGTTCGCGTGCAGGGGAATGTCTCCGAATATAAGGGGAACCCCCAGATGGTAATTCAGCGGATCGAAAAATGCACCTCCGATATTGACCCTTCTGATTTTCTTCCCGCAACTGCCAGGGACCCCGTTCAAATGTTCAAGCGGCTGTTGTCGATTACCAAAACCATCCAAAACGACTGGCTGCGTCTTTTACTCGAAAGTTTCTGGAAGGATGAACCATTCGTCTCCGCATTCACGAAGGCGCCTGCGGGCAAGATGATGCACCATGCGTATATCGGTGGATTGCTCGAGCATACATTGTCATCAACGATGCTGGCGGACCGGGTGGCAGATCATTACGTGGGAATTGATCGGGATTTGCTTCTTACCGGATGTATTTTACATGATATCGGAAAGATTCGGGAGTTCGTATTTGATACCCGGATCGATTATTCGGATGAGGGGCGGCTGGTTAATCATATTGTTATCGGAATAGGCATGATTGAGGAAAAACTGGCCCGCATCAGCGGTTTTCCTCCTAAAACGGCCCTCATGCTCAAACATCTGATTGTCAGCCATCACGGGCGCCGGGAATTCGGCTCGCCAGAACCCCCGAAGACCCTTGAGGCGGTGCTTCTCAACTATGTCGATGAAATTGATTCCAAGATAAACGGCATACGGGAATTTATGCGAAGCCAGGATCCTTCTTCTGATTGGACTGGTTTTTACGCGCCGCTTGAGCGATTCTTTTACAAAGCCACCATTGATTCTTCAAGCACACCAAAGGACTAGATACGGTTATGTTCATCACCATGGAAGGGATTGAAGGATCTGGAAAAACCACTCAGATAGCAAACATCACCCGATATCTGGAGGTAAGCGGATATGCGTACATGGTGACACGGGAGCCCGGAGGGACGAAAATCGGGGAAAAGATCCGGCGGATATTACTTGACCAGGAGCATCACATGCTCGATGCCATGGCTGAGCTTCTTTTATATACCGCTGATCGTGCCCAGCATGTGAGTGAAAAAATCAAACCAGCCCTCGAGGAGGGAAAAATCGTGCTGTGCGACCGGTTTTACGATTCCACAATTGCATACCAGGGGGCTGCCAGGGGGATTGATGCCGATACGATAAAGACGCTTAACAACCTGGTCCTTAAAGATATATCCCCGGATGTCACCTTTTTGCTTGATTTGTCCCCTGAAATCGGGTTATTGCGTGCCTGGAGCGAAATTAATACAGGTTCCCGGGATATGGGGCAAAGCCGTTTTGAATGTGAAAAAATCCTGTTTCATGAAAATGTTCGCAAAGGCTATCTGGCCCTGGCTGAGGCTGAACCACAGCGTATTAAGCGTATTGACGCGACACTTTCACCCGGTGCGGTAGAGGATGCCATTCTCACGGAATTGAAACGGTTTTTGCGAAGTCGTCCTTCTTGATCTTGACAAAAAAATCCTGATGTATGTTTGAGCATTCAATAATCCTCTTTCAGCTGATTTAACCATTGTGAAATTATCATCTTTTTAAAAAGACCTTTTACGATTCTGCAGACTTTATGGTATGTGTTCATTCAGCTTTTCAGTAAGAGATTTATAAACCGCTTTTTGAAACAGTTTTTCTTGTATTAAACGGAAAAAATATATGACTCATTCCATACTTGATGCCATTGGGAATACGCCGCTTGTTGAAATCAAACGGTTGAATCCGAATCCCAATGTCAAAATTTACGCCAAAATAGAATACATGAACCCTGGTGGTTCGGTAAAGGATCGTCCTGCGCTGGCCATGATCGAGGAGGGGGAGAAATCCGGAGATCTTACCCCGGAAAAGACGGTGATAGAAGCCACGTCCGGTAATACGGGCATTGGTCTTGCCATGATTTGCAGCATAAAGGGATACCGCCTTCTTTTGGCCATGTCCGAAGCCGTCAG
>SLIE01000096.1 GCA_007135795.1 Desulfobacterales bacterium | reverse complement strand
TACAGCCGGGATGCCAGATTGGTTGTCGATCCCATTCTGGAGCGGGGCAGAGTCCCGTTGATAGCCGGAGGGACGGGGCTTTACATAAAATCTTTTCTTTACGGGATTTGCGGCGCCGCACCGGAAAACAAAACGATTCGTGACCGTTTGCAGGCGGAGTGGTTGGAATCCGGCAAGGAACTCCTTTACCGGCGTCTCCAGGCGTGTGATCCGCAGGCGGCGGAAAAAATTCATCCGAATGACAGCTACCGCATTCTTCGCGCGCTTGAAGTTTTTGAAGCAAGCGGCATCTCCATGACGGAATTCAGAAGCCGGCATGGATTTGCCGATATGCCGTATAATGTTTTGAAAATTGGCCTCCGCATGGATCGGCAACTTTTATATGACCGAATTGAACGGCGGGTGGACCAGATGATTGAGCAAGGTTTTCGTGATGAAGTTGAACGGCTTTTATGCCAGGGATATCACGAAAACCTGAAGCCCATGCAGGCGTTGGGATATCGGCATATAGCCGGATTTCTGAAAGGGGAATCAGACTGGAAAACCACTGTATCCATTTTAAAACGAGATACCCGGCATTATGCCAAAAGGCAGCTGACCTGGTTTCGGAAAGATGAGGAGATAAATTGGTTCCACCCGGATGAAACAGACCGGATCGTGGGGTGTAGCAATCAATTTCTGAATGCACAACCCACGAGTTGACAATGACCCGACCTTAAGCCTTTACATATGACATTATTCAACAGCCAGCCTAATACGGTTCCACGACACCAATTTTAACAGCGTAGCGGACGAGGGATGCGACGTTTTTGAGCTCCATCTTTTCCATTATATTCATACGATGCTTGGCAACCGTCTTGGGGCTGATCTCGAGTGCTTCCGCAATTTCATCAGTCGTGGACCCCTCTGCGATCAATCGGAAGACCTGGCGTTCCCGTTTGGAAATTTTTCCGTACCCGGTGGTTTCTGATTCGACACCACGTTTTTTAACAAAGGTATCAATGATATCAGCACTTATTTCCGGGCTTAGGTAGTATCCTTTCTGGTAGGCAGCACGAATTGCGGCAAGCACTTCTGCAATTGAGCCGGTTTTGAGAACGTATCCAAGTGCACCAACTTGCAGTGCATCGCGAACATGCGCTTTTTTCTGAGGCGCGGTGAGAACGACCACTTCTGTTTCGCTGTTTGCTTCCTTGATCAGGCGTACAAGATCAACCCCGGTCATGTTCGGCAGGGCAGGTTCCAGGAGCACAACATCCGGTTTTAATTTTTTTACCATTTCCAGAGTTCCCGGTCCGTCTGCTGTTTCCGCGACCACATCGATGTCTTTTTCCCTGGTTAACAGGCTGTTTATCCCCTGCCGTACAACGACTTGATTATCTGCAAGTTGTAATTTTATTTTCATATCCGCTTCCTTTAAATTTGGTTGGTGGGTATAATGCGTATGTCACCCGGTTTGTGTTTATTTAATTGTGTTTATTCAACCAATAGATGCCAACCTGTACGCTACGGTTACAGTGTTGAGTTCATTTTATTCGGTAATAAATGATAGCGCCTACTTGCCTACCTTATAGAAAAATGCATTCTCATTTTTCTGCTTATCTTAAACTAAAAATTTAAAAAGTTCCAATTAAATTTGCATAAAAAATCTTATTTATGCTCTTTTAAAGTCGCTATCAGATAAATATGTAAAGAGTTCAAGATCAAGACGTGCGCAATTCCGAAGAATGCATTCTACTCAAGTGTACGTGTATGTCTACATGGCGTAAGCCGCAAAGTCCGAGAGATTGCGCGTAACGCGGATATTGGACTTTTTATGAAATCTTCCTTATGAATGAATATCATAATTGTTTGTCCCTGGTCTACGTCTGTCCGGAATTGTAAACTTCAGTATTTTCTGGTATGAACAATTCAGCTTTACCCCCTACTGCGAATATGCAAAAATGCCTATAATCTTAGAATATACAGTCCCAACGAGACTTGAACCGGAGATGATGCCATGAATAAGGAAAGGCCATACATAGGTGCCATAGACCAGGGTACCACCAGTACAAGATTTTTCATATTTAATCGGAAAGCAGAGATAATTGCCATGCATCAGCTCGAACACAGGCAGATATATCCTCATCCGGGTTGGGTAGAGCATGACCCCATTGAAATTCGGGACAGGATGTATGAAGTTATCTCCAATACTCTGAACGAATCAGGCATCCATGCATCTGAACTTGCGGGGTTGGGGGTTACGAACCAACGGGAAACAACTGTCCTGTGGAATCGAAAAACCGGCAGGCCATATTATAACGCAATTGTCTGGCAGGATACCCGTACCGATGACATGTGTCGGGAGCTGGCGGAAAATGACGATATGTGGTGTTTTCGGGACAGGGTGGGATTGCCTCTTTCAACTTATTTTTCGGGGCCTAAGATCAAATGGATACTTGATAAAGTCCCGGGCGTAAAATCTGAAATGGCTTCTGGTGATGCACTATTCGGGAACATGGACACCTGGTTGATCTGGTGGCTGACCGGAGGTCCGGGCAAGGGCGTTTTTATTACGGATGTAACCAATGCTGGACGCACAATGTTGATGAATATCAACAGTCTTGAATGGGACCATGTTATGCTTGAAAAGATGGGTGTACCTGGGGCAATGCTCCCTGAGATCCGTTCATCAAGCGAGATTTACGGTTATACGGATAAAGAGGGGGTTTTTGGGGCTGAAATACCCATTGCCGGAGACCTGGGAGATCAGCAGGCGGCTTTGTTCGGGCAGACTTGCTTTGCGGCGGGAGATGCGAAGAACTCCTATGGGACAGGATGTTTTCTTCTTTTAAATACCGGCAATTCACCTTCCCAATCAAACTGTGGTCTTTTGACCACCCCTGCTTATCGTATCGGTGAGCAGCCGACAGTATATGCGCTTGAAGGTTCCATTGCCATTGCAGGCTCATTGGTGCAGTGGATAAGAGACAATTTGAAAATGATAAAAAATGCGAAAGAGATCGAAGAGATCGCAAAGGAAGTGAATGATAATGGCGGCGTATATTTTGTGCCGGCATTTTCCGGTCTTTTTGCGCCTCATTGGCGTTCAGATGCCCGGGGTATCATCTGTGGTCTGACGCATTATGCCTCGAGAGGGCATTTGGCCCGTGCCGTCCTTGAATCGTGCGCGTTTCAGACAAGAGAAATTTTCGAGGCGATGGAAAAGGATTCCGGCATCCAATTAAATGATCTGAAAGTAGATGGTGGCATGACCAGAAACGAAATTCTCATGCAATTTCAGGCCGACATTTTAAACCTTCCGGTCATTCGGCCGAAAAATATGGAAACCACGGTACTTGGTGCGGCTTATGCCGCAGGGTTGGCCACTGGGTTCTGGAAAGACTTATCGGAACTCAAGGCCCATTGGGAAAAAGATCAAACCTGGTTTCCGAATATGTCTACCGGAGTACGTCAGACTCTTTATGGAAATTGGAAAAAGGCAATAGTTAAGAGTTGCTGTTAAGTAGGGTGTGTCCGAAAACTATTGTCGGAATCAAATGCGAGAAAGCTTTTAGCTGTCGCTCTTTTTCGCCTTTCTTCTCTGTTTATGGGTTATCGCTTTTGCAGTTATCAGGAGTTTGATGTTTGAGGTATATATAATAAAATAGTCGTTTTTGTTTTACGGATTCTGAAGGGGTCGATTCCGGATCTCTGTTTTTCGATTGCCGGGTGATCGGTTCTGATCGCGGTTTTCATCAAATTTGAAGATAATCTCGTTTGCTGTATTCATCTGCAGTTGTTTTCGGATTACGTGTTCAATATACACGGGATCGTTCTTTAACCGGTGCACAGAATGGAAGAGTGCATTGTTTTCTTCTTCGGTGGATGCGTTTCGGGCTTTGAGTTTCAATAGCTCTACTTTCATCTGCTGCAAATGCATATAACCATTATCACCGAAAACTATAAACCCGATGTACACTCCGAGCACTATGAATAGTGCGAATGTCCCAGCCCTGTAAAATTTTTGCGGGTCTTCTGATGTTTTTTTCACGACTTCTTTACCATCTTTGCAACAGCTTTTAATTCGTTTTTCTGCAGAATCAGAGAAGATATCATATAAATGACAGCTCCTGTTATTATTGCGAAAATAACATAAAACATCAAGGCCAAAGTCGAATCCTGATGATTTGCTGGGAACGCATGCTGTCCCCCGACAAGAACAATCCCCATTAGAATGGAACTTATCACGGACTTGCTTGCGGATACAACTATCTTTTTCCAGTCGACCCCCTTGAGTTTATGACGAAGCGCGTTGGTGAGAAGGATGAAGTTGATGATAGATGCGAGAGACGTGGCAAGCGCCAGGCCGCCGTGTTTCATGGGGCCCATCAGGGCAATTCCCAAAGCGATGTTGGCGATTATGGAAATAGTGGCCATTTTGACCGGCGTTTTGGTGTCCTGCAGGGCATAGAACATGGATACAACGATTCGAACGGCCGAAAAGGCGCAAAGTCCAACCGCATAATAAAAAAGGGCATATGCCGTCATACTTATGCTCATGGCGTCAAATTCACCACGGCCGAATAGCAGGGCGACAATTGGTTCTCTCAGCAGGATGAGCCCTGCAGTCGAAGGAATGGTAATAAAAAAGATCAGGCGCATGGCATAAGAAAAGGTGTTGCCAAGGGCGGCCACATCATTTGCAGCCGCTTGCCTGGAGAGGCTCGGTAAAATTGCGACGGACATGGAGATGGCGAAAATGCCCAAAGGAAATTGAACCAGGCGGTCCGAGTAATAAAGATACGAGACACTCCCTTCGGGGAGTAGCGATGCAAGCATGGTACCGACAAGAATATTTATCTGGTAAACCGCAGCGCCGAACACAGCAGGTCCCATAAGTACCGCAATTTTTTTGATTCCCGGGTGATACCATGGGGCTTTTTCCCAGAATTTAAATCCTTTTTTAACCAGAAAGGGGTATTGCAGCAGTATTTGAAGCAGACCGCCGATAATGACACCCACTGCAAGTCCGATTATCGCCGTGTCCATAAGTGGTGCGAAAATCAGTGCGCCGGCGATAATGCCGATATTAAGCAGGACCGGCGCAAACGCGGGGGCGGCAAAATGCCCCATGGTATTTAGTATCCCCATGGCAAGGGCCACCAGGCATATGAAGAATATGTAAGGAAACATGATTCGTGTCAGCAGAACCGTAATGTCGTATGTTTCTCCGGTAAACCCCGGTGCGATTGCATAAATAAGGAGAGGTGCTCCGGCAACGCCTGCGAGGGTAACGACTACGAGAATGGCTGAAAGAACCCGGACGGCCGATCTTGCCATCTTAAATGCTTCCTGGCGTCCATCTTTTTGAAGATATTCGGCAAATACCGGAATAAAGGCCATCGTAAGGGTTCCTTCCGCCAGCAGGCGGCGGAGGAGATTGGGTATCCGAAATGCCACGAAAAATGCATCCGACAGTTTTCCGGCGCCAAAGAACCATGCCAGAATCATATCCCGTACAAATCCTAAAATACGACTGGAAAAAGTTGCAATCCCGATAATCCCGGCAGCTTTGGTTACCTTTCGGTTTTCATTCATTTAAGAAGATCCGTAGTGAACGCGCATGGTTGTAAAGCCATTGAGTTATTTGTTATAGCGGTGCCGACAGCCTGGTTCATATGCCAGGTATTAATCGCAGAGATCTTTGACGTTTCGAGTGTTACTTGCCGCTTGACACGTTGGTATTTGCATAAGGCAGGCGTCAAATAGCTGTTCCTGTAAATCTGTTTATGAAACAGGAGATCCTGGTCGTTGATTGTCTTTCATGTTGACAACGCAAAAACAACCTTATATAAGAAAGATTTATATTTTGCATTAAATATTCCATTGTCACCTGGATAAGTATTTACAGGATTTAACTAGATTAATAAGGAGTGTCCCATTGGCAAACCACAAGTCTGCGATTAAGCGTATTGCTCAAAGTGAGAAGAAACGGCTCCGTAACCGGATTACCAAAACCCGTGTCAAAAATGCCGTTAAAAAAGTTTATGCTACAGCTCAGGCCGGAGAAACGACGACGGCTCAACTAACAGAGGCTCAATCTCTGATTGATAAAGCAGCCAAAAAAGGTGTGATCCATAGAAACACGGCTGCACGCAAGATTTCCCGCCTTGTTACAAAATTTAACCGGGCCGAGGTATAGCCAAGATATAAAGTGATGAACTCGTAAACTTCACGAAATCGGTGAAGATGGATTGGTCAACGCTGCATATACAAGGCGTAGTGATTTTTCATTTGCGATGGTATCCCGCACGGATGCGAAAAATCGCTACAACGAAGTGGATGGAACTTCTACGACGCCATTATAACCCGTTTTATTGAAAAATGAGTGGTGTCAAAAGCGATCTGTCATTTGATAAAAGATCCGCTGGGCCAGTTTCCCGGAAAGATTGGCCACAGCGGATCTTTTATTTTGCTCAGTCCTGATTTTCTCATCGGACACAGCATATTCCCCGGAGGCATTAATTCCACTGGCGGACCATAGTACTTCACCATCGGGTGTGGTAAGGACCAGGTCTACACTGATTGTGATCTGGCGCTCCGCCGTGGTGTAGGCAGAGCGGTGGGCAATGGAAGTCGTGCGTGCAGATCGTATCACACCCGTAAGTATCGCTTCGGCCTCTTCTCTTGGGCTTACTTCCACTTTGATATTTCGAGTGAACTCATTTACCACGTCGTTTGTGATAATACTTTCAATGCCGGTTTCACCTGTCAGGTTATCAAAAATGTTAATTGCAATACGACTTACGTTTGCCGGCATTTCCCCTCCGCCGGAAAATCTGTACCCGCACCCCCCTGAAAGAACCACCACCGCAATAAGCAGTATGCCCCATTTCATGAAAATGTTACTTTCCTGGGTAAAAGAACGACTGTTTTTATGAATTCTTTCCATTTTTTATGCTTATCCAGATTTGCGATGGGCTTCCTGCTTATGATGCTGGACTGCCAGATGCAGCGAATTATG
>SLIE01000095.1 GCA_007135795.1 Desulfobacterales bacterium | reverse complement strand
GCATTGTGGAAGATCCCCTCCAGGAGGATATTGTCTCTGGAATTGAAAAATATGTGTTCCACCAAAATTGATGAATTCATAAAAAGTCACAAAATCGGTAAAGGTGGCTAAGTTAAAAGTTCCATCTACAAAGCGTAGTGATTTGATTCCAAGCGAGCTTAAAATCGCTACAACGCAGGAGATGGGATTTTTTACGGCACCATCAAAATTGATGGACTCGTAAAAAGTCGCAGCCAGACGGTTTTGTAAAAAGTTCAAGATCAAGGCTTGCGCAATCTCGAAGAATGCAGAGTACTTAAGTGTACGTGAGATTCTGAGAGATTGCGCGTAACGCAGATATTGGTCTTTTTACGAAACCGTCAAAATTATGCCGTTTTTACAATCGTGTTGATCCACTGTTCGCCAAAGGTTTCAACCTGCCAGTTTTTCAGTATTTCAACGGCTTTCAGTTCAGGGAGAGTCTTTGGTTCCTGTTTGGCAATTTTTTTAATGGCCGTGTTGTTAATGAGCATGGATGGATCCATTTCAAGCTGTTTGGCTTTACGTTCCCTCCATTTTTTTTTTTTTTTTTTTTTTCGACTGACAGCAGCGGATGAGGGGCTTTTTATGATTTTCGGATACCGGGGCAAATTTTCCTCCGGAATTTCAAGTGCCGCTAAAACCGCTTTTATAATTATATCGCCGTACATCTGGGTTTGTTTTTTGCTCAATAGACCGGATCGATTGAGTTGAAGGGTGCTTTCAGGTTTGAATCGTGCGATTTCCAGGATAGCCGTGTTGCTGATTACCTTATACGGGGGCCGGTCCTTTTTTTTTGCCGCTTCCTGGCGGAATAACGCCAGGTTTTCGAGTACGGCCAGGCTCCTGGCGTCGAGTCTGCCGGAGCCTTTAATGGTCATAAAAAGCGGGCGATCAACGTCAATGTTTTCTCCCGGCCTGATCTGGGAAATCCCCTCGCAGGTTTCAAGTGCCCATTCAAGCCGTTTTTTTTCGGATAGTGCCTTGCTTATATGCTGGTATAAATCGACCAGGTATCGTACGTCATCAGCCGCGTATGAAATCATCTCATCCGGCAGGGGTCTTATGGACCAATCCTTTTTTTGGTATTTCTTGTCAAGGATCACGTCATAGTGCAATTTAAGGACGGCTTCCAGGCTGGAGCGGGGATAGCCAAGAAAGCGACAGGCCAGCTCCGTGTCAAAAAGATTTTCAACTCGAAATCCAAAATCCCTGAAAAGACTGCGAACGTCATAATCGGATCCATGAAAAATCTTGATGATGGAACTGTCGGAAAATATGGGCTCAAGTGGTGACATATCCGGCAGTGCCAACGGGTCGATGATAAAGCAGGATTTGTCCGTCGCCATCTGGAGGAGGCATACTTTTTCTTCGAAGTGATACATTGAATCAGCTTCCAGATCTACGGCCACGATGCTTGCACGGACCAGTTTTTGAACCGCTTTTTCAAGCCCTTCGGCTGTGTTTATATAGACAGGTGTTTCAGTTACCATAAATTTAAATTCTAATTAAGGGTTGCGGTGGCAAAATGCAGGTTCTTGATTTATTTATTCTTGCTTGAAGATCCGGCAGTGCGAATTCACGGCTTTGTAAAAAGTCCAGTATCTGCGTTACGCGCAATCCCTCAGAAATTGCGGCTTACGCCTTGTAGACATACACATACGCTTAAGTGCTCTGCATTCTTCGATTTTGAGCAAGCCTTGATCTTGGGCTTTTTATAAAGCCGTCTGATCGTCACTTTTTACGAACGCATCAGAATTGGCAAACAAGACATTGTGTCGGCAAGACTTTTTTCTTGACCGGCAGGAACAAGTTGCTTACATAACGTGTACCAATAAAAAAGTAAACGCAAGGTTTTTAATTTCGTTCATATTAGTGAAGCGTCGCAGCGCAGGTTTTTCGCGCCGGGCAGCAATGCCTGATTATTTACCTATTAAATTAAGTATTATAAGTGGACAGTCAATGATCAATATAACATTGCCGGATAATACCGAAAAACAATTTGAAGAACCCGTGGACGGCTTTACCGTTGCCCGGGCTATTTCTGAGGGATTTGCCGGAAATTGCGTGGCAATGGAAGTAAACGGCAACAAATTGGATATGCAGCACATTATACGTGGTGATGCAAAGATACGGTTTATTACGCAAAAGGACCCGGAAGCCCTCGATGTTTTGCGACACACCGCAGCGCATGTGATGGCGCAAGCGGTGTGCAATCTTTACAGCGATGCCATACTGACCATCGGTCCGGTCATTGAAAATGGTTTTTATTATGATTTTGACATGAAGCCCATATCTGAGGAGGATTTTCCGAAGATAGAAGCGGAGATGAAACGAATTGTCAAGGATAAACTTCCCATCAAACGTGAGGAGGTCTCCAAGGCTGAAGCACTCGATTTTTACAAAAATGATCCTTACAAGCAGGAGATTATCTCAGAGCTTGACGATGGGACCATATCATTTTATGTCCAGGGGGATTTTACCGATCTGTGCCGGGGACCGCACTTGCCCCACACCGGCTTTATAAAAGCGTTTAAACTTTTGAAGGTTTCAGGTGCCTATTGGCGGGGTGATCCGGCGCGGCCGCAGTTGCAGCGCGTTTATGGTACTGCGTTTTTCGATAAAAAGAGCCTGAACGCATATCTGCAATTTGTTGAGGAAGCAAAAAAACGCGATCACCGGAAAATAGGGACTGCCCTGGATCTTTATTCCTTCAGCGACCAGGCGCCGGGAATGCCCTTTTTTCATCCCAACGGGATGGAGCTTTGGAATGCCCTGCTGGAATATTGGCGCGAGGAGCACCGCGTCGCGGGTTACGTGGAAACAAAAACGCCGTTGATATTGAACCGGAGCCTGTGGGAAGAAAGCGGTCACTGGGAGAATTATCGGGAAAACATGTACACACTCGTCATCGATGAGACGGAATCCGCCATCAAACCCATGAACTGCCCCGGAGGGATGCTTTTGTACAAGCGGAAGCGGCATTCGTATAAAGACCTGCCGATAAGGGCCGCGGAAGTTGGCCTGGTACACCGGCATGAGCTTTCGGGCGTCCTTTCCGGCCTTTTCCGGGTAAGGGCCTTTCACCAGGACGATGCGCATATCTTTATGACGCCGGAGATGATCGAGGGCGAAATCCTTGACGTTTTGAAACTTGTGGAGCGGATGTATTCCACCTTTGGTCTTGGTTTTTACATGGAGCTTTCAACCCGGCCCGCAAAGTCGATAGGAACCGACGCCCAGTGGGAGCAGGCAACTTCCGGTCTGAGTGCGGCGCTTGAGGCCTACGGTGCAGATTACACGGTAAACGATGGAGATGGTGCTTTTTATGGGCCGAAGATCGATATCCATATCAAGGATGCTATCGGAAGAACCTGGCAGTGCGGCACAATCCAGCTTGATATGTCATTGCCGGAGCGATTTGGTCTTTCTTACATTGGGGAGGATAATGAAAAGCATCGGCCGGTAATGATACACCGGGTAATCTTTGGTTCCATCGAGCGTTTCCTGGGGATTCTGGTGGAACATTACGCAGGCAAATTTCCCTTGTGGCTCGCCCCTGTTCAGGCAATTATCCTTCCCATCAACGATTCCCTGGCATCCTACGCCGGTGAAGTAAACAAGCGCTTTAAAACAGCGGGGATACGATCTGCTGTCGATGATCGCACTGAAAGCCTGAATCGCAAGGTTCGGGAAGCGCAGCTATTGCAAATTCCCCTGATCATAACGGTTGGCGAAAAAGAAAAAGATGCAAAGACCCTTGCCATCCGGACTTTGGACGGCAAGGTGCGTTACGGTGTTGAGCAGGATGGTTTTATTCGTGGGATTGCGGAAAATATCACCGCCCGCAGGCAGGATCCCGTGGACGGCATATTTTGATGACAAGGCTTTTATTCGAATCCGATAAACCGGATATTGATGTTGAGATTTACGTTCAGGTTGCCATCCTTGAATAACTGCAGGACCATGGCGACGGGATCAGAGGGCAGTGTGTTTTTTTCTGTTTGTGACGATTCAATTGAAAAGGAAATCGCCGGTGGGTTTTCTATTGGATTTTGATTCGGCTCTGATACGATCTCTTTTTTGTCCTGATTCTTTTTTACGCGCCGGGTCCGCTTGACAACCTGTCCCTTCACGTATTTTTTCAGGGACGGCACTTTTTCGAGGGCATCATTTAACTTGAACCGGTCTTTGCCTACTTTACGAATAAGACCGTATGTCTGCTCCGGAGAAAGTTCCATGGCCTCGTTTGCCAATTTATAGACATATCCCCGTTTGGTTTTATCGCGGCTTATAAAATAGCCTATCTCGGTTTTTTCGCTATCACTCAACTTGGCCATGGTGCTGGAAACATTCTGGATCTTGATATCCGTGCCCGTGTATTGAGACATAAGCTCCGTTATTTCAGACAATTTCAACTCTTTTCCTGTTCGCAGGGCATCGACGATCAATTCACTGCTGGTTTTCTTTTCTCTTTTCATAATCTTTTTCCACCTGTTTCCTGATTGCATTTAACGATTATTTGGTTAGATAGAAATAATCTACATTTAATACTAATTTTTTATGCACATAATTGTTAACCGCCGTTATTGTCGGTATCCTGGCGGAGAGAATAATTCTATTAGGAATATGGAATTATCAAAATCTAAAAGAACATGCAATAGTATTTTACAATTTTCCTTTAAAGGAAGTAAAGATAAATACTACTGCAATCCGTCTCAAAAAAATTTTATCCGGTCCTGACGCGTCGCTTACAGTAGATTAATTCATGATTGCTGTAGAAAAACTCAGTCCTGAATGGTGTCGGATTAATTGCATGCATACATTTGGAAGCCTGTATTACATCTATTACATCTAATGATATTGTATTTCATTGCTTTTGTTTGATGTTTTAGGGCCGTTTTTATCCGGCAGGTAATGGGATAATAGTGTGTGAAGTTTCTTTATATCAACAGGCTTGGGAATATAATCCGTCATTCCTGCATCAATGCATTGTTGACGATACCCCGTCATAACATGGGCGCTCATGCCAATAATGACCGTGTTTCTGGTTTCGGATCTCCCACGGATTGTCCTGGTCGTTTCAAAGCCATCCATGCCGGGCATCTGCACATCCATCAAAATAGCATTATACTGATTCCGTATCATTTTTTTGAGTGCGTTTCCGCCACTTGATGCCGTTTCTACGATATAGCCGGAATTTTTCAGAATTTCTGCAGTGATCTCCCGGTTGATAGTGTTGTCGTCAACATACAATAGCCGCAGTTCATTTGCTGTATGGCCATGTGTATCAATTCGCGTGGTATCGATGGTTGAATCCGTAGCTGCTTTTGCCGCAAGGGTGTACGCCGGCTTGCCCCGGTATCCGGTATTGATTTCGAAATGGAAAGCGGCACCCCGATCCGGGTTGTTTTTTGCCCATATTCTGCCGCCCATCATGTTTACGATGCTTTTGCTGATGGCCAGGCCAAGTCCGGTTCCCCCGTAGTGTCGGGAGACCGCGTTGTCCCCCTGGGAAAAGACATCGAAAAGTCGTGGCATGGTCTTTTCACATAAGCCTATGCCGGTATCGGACACAAAGAAGTGCAGCCGCGCGATGTTATCTTTACAATACCGACATTTTGCACCGATTGTAATTCTCCCGTTTTTAGTAAATTTGAAAGCGTTCCCTGTGAGGTTGGTCAGGACCTGGGTCAATCGGAGGGGATCACCGGTGAGCACCGGCGGGATGTCGTTTGAAATCATAAAGGTCAGCTCGATATTTGTCCCCGCAGTCTGGTGTATGAACATGGCTTCCATGTTCGTAATTATGTCAGATATCGAAAAATCAATATTTTCCAGTTCTGCCCGGCCTGCTTCAAATTTTGAAAAATGAAGTATATCATCTATTGTTCTAAGGAGCATTGTCGCACAATAGTTAATTTTACTGACACAAGATCTGTGTTTTCCTTCAATGCCGTTTATGCGGGAGACTTCGCTCAGTCCAATAATGGCGGTCAAGGGGGTTCTGATCTCATGGCTCATATTCGCCAGAAAGACACTTTTTGCCTGGGCGGAAGCCTCAGCGGCTTCTCTTTGCCTTACAGCCTCCTCTTTTTGTTTTCGCTCGGAAATATCAACGACTGATCCTTCGTAGGAGGTTATTTTTCCCCATGCATCAAAAACGGCCCGCACAGAGACGGAAACCCAGAAATCACTACCGTCTTTTCTTTTTCCATTTCCTTCGAAATCTCTTATTTGCCCTGTTCGACTCAATTGCCGGGCAAACAGCCTTTTACGTTTGGAATCGAAAAAAAAGAGATTTGCAACGTTTGTTCCGGACTTGATAATTTCATCGGGATGATCAAAACCCAAAATGTTTGCAAGGCTTTGATTCAAGCTGATAAAGGTCCCTTGCCGGGTAATCTGAAAAATACCTTCAACCGCGTTTTCAAAGATGGATCGATAATTGCTCTCTGATTCCTTCAATCGTTTATAGAGAAGCGCATTTTCAAGTGAAATTGCCGCTTGAGAGGAAAGGGTTTCGATCGCAAAGACCCGGTCTTTCGTAAATATGCGTGGGGCGGCATCATTTTCCAGGTAGATGATGCCTTTAAGTTTTCCCTGGTATACAATGGGACTGCACAAAACGGATTTTTTCTGCTCGCGGACAAAATAAGGGTCTTCTGAAAAGGGATGGCCGGCACGGGCATCTCCGATGATAACCGAACGGGTTTTAAGCGCAGCGTAAGTAATCATTTCTGCGGGCACTGTCACAAATGCAGTCAGGGGTATGGCGTTGGTCAATATTGCGCCTTCCCAGGCGATGCGGTTTTCCGCTTCCACAAAAAACTCGCCATCCCGGATTAAAATCAGTACCCCCCTTTGGGCGCCTGCGTTTTCAATGATACTTTTCATCATTGTTTGAATCAGTGCCGGCAGGTCAATCTCCCGGGATATGGCCCGGAAAGTCTTCGACATGGAACGCCAGTCGAGGAAATCCTGTAATTG
>SLIE01000484.1 GCA_007135795.1 Desulfobacterales bacterium | reverse complement strand
TTTGCTGATGACACCAGGTTCTCTATCAGACGATGCGGTATATATAAAGGTTTGTTAAATGGTAATTCTCAGAGATACATTTGATTTTGACATTGGTCTTCTGGTCAAAAGCCCGTGCAAGGAATGCTCCCGCCAAAAAGAACTTCCGGATTGTGCAGATGACTGCGATGTCCTGGAGGAAATTCAGGTGATACTGGCAAAAGGCATATCCTGCACCGGTCGACATCCTTTTCTCGAATCATGATTTTTTCCACAATAATGACTTAAACTGAAACGTTCAGGGAGATAGGCGTGCAATGAAAAAGATCTGTATTACAACTTGCTTTATGCTACTTGTTTTATTTATGATTCCAGAGTCCGTAATCGCACGGGACAGTTATACATTTGGAATTCAGGCCAATCGAAAGGCCATAGAAGTTTTTGGAGAAGGCGGTTTTTACATGCAGCCAAGCACCTTGTATGTTGGTGCCAACGGCTTGTATTACGAAGATAAATATTCAATGCTTGGCGTTCATGCAATGGTTGGAAATGTGATCGCTCCCGGATTGACCGGTAAGCTCGGTTTTAAGGGCGTTGGTGGTGAGTTCAAACGATCAGGGCGTGACAACCCGACTCTTCTCGCCCTTGCCTTTTCAATCTCCGGAACTTATGATTTATCGGATGTGGTTGCAACCCATTACATTCCGATCATACTCCATGCAACATTTAGTATAGCACCCAAACCCCTCAGCTTCGATGATACTGATCTTTTCATGGAAGCTGTTTTGGCCGCGGACTGGATGTTTCTTGAAAATGCCGCCGTTACTGCTAGTTTTCGTTATCTGGATGTGGATTTCGATGATTGGGACAGATCCCATGGTTCAGTATATTTAGGGTTTAAATTTATTTTGTAAAAACTGGTGACAACATCATAGTACGAAATTTTTTTTAAACAAAAATCCCGTGATTCAAATAATCACGGGATTTTTGTTTCCGCGGTTCTTTCAGCATTCGGCCTGTTTTTCGGGTTTACGCGCTACTGACTCGCAGTTATTCTGTGCCTGATATCCTCCATTATATTGGATCCGATTCCCCTGACATTTTCAAGGGCATCAACATCTCTGAATTTTCCGTTTGCTTCCCGGTAATCCACAATCCGTTGCGCTAAGGCAGGTCCAATTCCGGCTAAAGTGGCCAGTTGTTCAACACCGGCCGTGTTTATGTCAATCGAAGATCCGCTCTCAACCGCCAATGCCATTGAACAAAAACCCATGATGCAAATTACTATTAATGCGATTATCATTTTGTTAAATTTTACCATATTTACTCCTTTTAATAATACTAAAATTTATATAAATTGAAAAAACCGCCCTTCTAAAAATACTTAATGCCTTTAAAAATACAATATTTTCTATAAATGTCAATTAAAAATAGCACTTAAAGTGATTATTTAATTCGAATTTAAACCATTATTTTTAAATAATTAATAAAAATAGCAGTAAATTTAATTAAAAAAATACTCTTAATTCGCCATAATATCATTTCATGGGAACGGATCACATAGCCTGGCCCCAGCTGTGGTTACTTCTTGATACATGTGTCCTGTCAACGGAATAAAGCTTATATACACGTAAAGTCAGCAATCTAGACCGGTTGATGCTATATTGATTTTTTTCGATTTCGTTAATTTAATTTATCAATGAAAATCGAATTCGTTTAATTCGATTCTTTACTTCGACTTATTATATTTCTTTGAACGCACCAGGGATCATGACAGCAAATGAATGCTTTCTTTTTTGTTTGTTTGTTGCCAATCAAATGACGTTTTTTAAAATGACGGTTCTATTTTGAGTTGTTTTTAAAACTTGCGTAAGTTTCAACTAGGGACCGGGTAGGCCTTGCATTTGGGCTTGATCAAGTTGATCAGGAATAATCGTTTCCAAGAAATTGACAATAACGATTAGCAAAGGAATCATTATTGAATAGTGAGGCTTGGTCGAGCGTTCAGTGCCAGGGCAATTGTTGAGCAACGAGTTTTTGAATGCTTTTTCAATACTGTGCTGGTGTAAATCCTGATTGCGAAACGATTAACAGATAGTTGAAAAGGAGGTTAAATGAAAAAACCAGAGAAACCGGATACTGATTTTATGCTGACCCGTCGAGGGTTCATTGCAGCATCTGCAGGTGCCGCTTTGTTCATGGGCCTGGGCGGAATAAATGCTTTTGCCGGAACAAACAGGAAACCGCCATTTTCATTAATTGCCCTTCCCTATGACGGGAACGCCCTTGAACCCTACATTTCATCAAAAACAATCAGTTTTCATTATGACAAACATCACAGGGGATATGTTAACAAGACCAATACCTTAATCAAAGGTACGGAATATGAAGAAATGACTTTAAAAGATATCATAATGGCCACGGCTGATAAGCAGGGTCAGGAAGAAGAGATCTTCAACAACGCCGCTCAAATCTTCAATCACGATTTTTATTGGATGAGCATGCGTCCGAATGGTGGTGGTCAACCACCGGAGATGTTAATGCAAAGAATCGAAGACAGCTTTGGAAGTTTTGAAAGTTGTACCGAAACATTCAAAGAAGCGGCAATGGATCAGTTCGGGTCGGGTTATGCGTGGTTGGTAGAAAACGGTGACAGCTTGGAGATCGTAAACACCGATAATGCAAAGACACCGATGACTGAGAACATGAATCCACTGATAACGATAGATGTGTGGGAACATGCATACTACCTGGATTATCAGAACAGGCGTGTCGATCACGTCGATGATTTTGTCGAGCATCTCGTAAACTGGGAATTTGCTGCTGAAAATCTCAAAAATTCCTGATGCAAAGACAATCCATGTGCCAGAATGCGATAAAGCGCTGAACCGGTATGCATAGTCAGTGCCCGAACGAAAACCAGGATTTTTCTTCAAGGTCAAGGACGGCGAAAATTTTAACCGCAGGAATACTGGACGTGTTTTGAGGATTAAAATTTGAACCGGACGCAGAGATTGGCGAAAAAGACGGTTTTCGTTCAGGCACTAGTTATGTAACGCATTCTTCCGGCAAGATATACCACAGAGACCCACAGAGACTTAACAGCATCCTTTTTTCCTGAATCCTCTCTGTGCTCTCTGTGGTAAAAAGCTCATAATCTCAATTTTTTAGATAGTGTTTACAATCAATCTTTATCCGGATTGTATTTAAAAGACAATCTCACGACCACTCTAAACAATACAACCTTTCCCCCCTCGATCTTGACATCGAGATCCTTGACTTCCGCTACCCTGGTGTCACGGAGTGATTTTGAAGCCATTTCCACCGCATTGACAACGGCATCTTCCCAGGAAGTCTTGCTCGTTCCCGCCAATTCGATAAATTTGTATACACTTTCCACCATGATGATCTCCTCGATTTTGGGTTATGGGTGAACGGACTTTGCTTTTGGAGATGACACTTGCAGATAACTGCCCCAATGACTAATTTGCTAAGTTTCGAAGCCAGTCTGAAATTTATTTCTCAAGTACGCTTCGCAATTTGTGACCAAAGGGTTTTGGTTTTTAAGCCGGAAGCGATTTTCAATTTTTTTCAAATAAGATACTAATAAATATAAACTTGATAAAAGATACCGGCAAATAAATTGATCAAAAAGAAATGATGCTTATTATATTTTAGTGCCCAATTGAGGGCAGAATATTTCGTCATGGTCAAAAGCGTGTTATGGTTTAATATTTTGAATTTTATTGCATTGAAAATTCAAGTTGGCTTGAAGAACGAAATAGTCTGAAAGTATGTTGTGGAAGGGCAATGAATTAATTATGGAATATTAAAATGAGCATACCGAACCCCAAGGAAATCGAAAAAGAAATAACAGATTTTTTAAATAAAAAATACGGCAACCAGGTAAAGGTCGTATCTCCTATTGTCATGCCTCAAAGTCAAAAATCCGATGGCGGAACAGAAGGGGTTAAAAAGGACGGGTGGATCAATTTCGATCTGAAACCGGAAGAATTGATCGCCTATCTCGATCAGTACATTATCCGGCAGGATTCCGCCAAGCAAATCCTTGCAACCAAGATATGTACGCATTTCAATCGCATACGGCATCAACAAAACACTGAGACACTTGAAAACGGGTTTCACGGCAGAATTAAGAACAACATCATAATGATCGGCCCCACCGGTGTGGGAAAGACCTTTATGATCAAGCTGATCGCGCAAAAACTTGGCGTTCCTTTTGCCAAAGGTGATGCAACGAAGTTTTCAGAAACAGGGTATGTGGGCGGTGATGTCGAGGATCTTGTGCGTGACCTGGTACGTGAAAGTGACAATGATATAGAGCGTGCCCAATTCGGAATCATCTATATCGACGAGATCGACAAGATCGCTTCCAGTCAGGGACATTACGGTGCGGATGTATCCAGAACCGGCGTTCAGCGCGCGCTTTTAAAACCCATGGAGGAAACCGACGTCGAGATGAAATCCTCCCAGGATCCCATTTCCATGATTCAGGAGGTCGAACAGTTCAGAAAGACAGGAAAACGGGAAAATCGATCCATAAATACCAAAAATATCCTATTCATCGTCAGCGGGGCGTTTTCGCAGCTTAGTGAAATCATTAAAAACCGAACTACTGATCAGGGAATGGGTTTTGGAGCCCGAATGAATCGCAGTGATGATGGATCCGAGTTACTCTTGCAGGCACGCGCTGAGGATCTTGTTGAATACGGTTTTGAATCGGAGTTTATCGGTCGATTGCCGGTTCGGTCGGTTTTCCTGAAACTGACCGAAAATGACCTTTACGAGATCCTTATCAACCCCAATAACCCGGTTATTCTGAGCAAACGTCTCGACTTTAAAACGTACGGAATTGATATCCGATTCTCTGATGAAGCCTTGAGGTTATTGGCAAAACTGGCATACGACGAAAATACCGGCGCAAGAGGCTTGGTCAGTGTAATCGAACAAGCCCTGATTCCATTTGAAACACGGCTACCATCGACCAATATGAAAAAGTTCCCGGTAACCCCGAAGATTATTGAAAAACCCGGACGAACTTTGAAGCAATGGCTTGCCGGTGAGGGACTCACGGAAAAAGACGATGAATTTGAAAAAATTGCGGCAGATAACCGACAGCGACTGATAACCTATCTCCGCAAAAACCGGAAAAAGATCTCCGAACAGCATGGCCTGCCGTTGTCGGCCTACCGTATTGAACGAATTGCTGATTATTATTATTCACATGTGGTGGAAATCGGGACCGCAACCGACAAGATCAAATCTTTTTATGAACAAGTGAAACGGATAGAGATCAACTTCTACAACAAACACGACCTCAACATCGTACTTGAAGAAGATGCAATTGATTTTATTTCTGAACAAATGGAAAAACATTCATTGAATATCGATCAGATTTATAATAAATTATCGGATGATTTTGAATACGGCTTGAAATTGTTGAGGGAAAAGACGGGGAAAAATCGTTTTTTTATTTCAAAGTATGCACTTGAAAACCCGGAAGCGTTTCTAAATCAGCTCATTTCAAATGAGCTTAAGAAACGTGATGCACAGAATCCGGATTTTTCCGGGCACGCGGACTTATCCGATCTTCTTTCGTCCCTTGATACCCCGCCGGAATCATAACCGGCAGAAGCCTCCAAAATTTAGAAAGAACCACCAAAGCGCGATTTGCCTGCGCCTTGAACGATTCATTACAGCAGCCATGAACGGCGTGCGATTTTAATGTGCGCCGTTACTGCTATGGGGCTTGAAGCCCCGTTTCAAATACTGTAAGGTTTTTAATTATCCAGTGAGGACTATATGATCGGTATTTCAAAACTTTATTGCGCAACGGTCGAGCCGTCTGACGCATTGCGATACGAAAGACAATCCGGTAATCTTCCATCCCATTTACTGCAATTCTCAGCGGACAAAAAGCCTGTTGTCGTCTGGAACATCACTCGCCAGTGCAACCTCAAATGCATCCACTGTTATGCGCATGCAAAAACAAGACAAACGGCGGACGAACTGACAACCGATGAAGGAAAGGGATTGATCGATGACCTGGCGTCCATTGGGGCCCCGGTAATTCTTTTTTCCGGTGGCGAACCCATGATGCGTGAAGACTTGCCCGAGCTTGCCGAATATGCGGTTAAAAAAGGGATGCGCGCCGTCATTTCCACAAACGGGACCCTGATCACCCCGGAAGCAGCCCGGCAATTGAAAGAGATTGGCCTTTCCTACGTGGGGATAAGCCTTGATGGCATGCGCGGTATAAATGATAAGTTCAGAGGTGTGGATGGTGCGTTTGACATGGCCATGAAAGGCATTCGCAATGCCCAGAGCGCTGGTATAAAAGTAGGTCTGCGGTTTACGATCAATCGTTTCAATGTGAACGAGATCCCGGAACTTTTCGATTTACTCGAGGAAATGAACATCCCCAGAATATGCTTCTATCACCTTGTGTATGCAGGCCGGGGGTCAAGCCTTGTCAATGACGATCTCTCTCATGAGGGAACCCGCAACGCAGTGGACCTTATCCTGGACAGAACAAAACAGCTCCATGACAAGGGAAAACCAACGGAAGTACTTACAGTCGATAACCACGCTGACGGTCCCTACATTTACATGCGCCTCCTCAATGAAAACCCCAGGCGCGCAGCCGAAGTTTTGGAGTTGCTTGAAATGAACGAAGGGAACAGTTCCGGCCGTGGAATCGGATGTATCAGCTGGAATGGCGAGGTTCACGCCGATCAGTTCTGGCGTCATCACAGTTTTGGAAATATTCGCAATCAGCCTTTTTCAAAGATATGGTATGATCTTTCTGATCCGCTTCTAAAAAAACTGAAGGAAAAGAAGAAACACGTTACCGGGCGTTGCGCACAGTGCCGGTGGCTCGATCTTTGCGGCGGGAATTTCCGTGTCCGGGCCGAAGCGGTTTCAGGGGATCTGTGGGCACCCGATCCTGCATGTTACCTCACTGATGCGGAAATTGGAATTTGATGGCGTCATTAAAGTCCCATCTACTTCGTTATAGCAAAT
>SLIE01000336.1 GCA_007135795.1 Desulfobacterales bacterium | reverse complement strand
TTCCGCTTTCAATACCGAAATGAACCCTGTGGATACCGGCCTCTTTGAATCCGGAAAGATCCTCACCCGTGCGGACTTTCGCTGCGGTGCGGGTCCGTCCGTAAACGGTAAACCGTTCGATGTGGGGAAATGTTTTCCGGATCACCCCCATCACTTCCTTGAGGTAGCCGGGTTCCATAATGAGGGAGTCTGCGTCTCCTAAAAAGCAGGTGCGGCCGCCAGACAGGCGCCACGACATGAGATGCTCCACGCAGTCCGTGATATCAGGGAACTCGATGAACCAGGCGCTGAACCATCGCATGCGCGGATCAGGGGAGTTTTCGAGGGGCGCCAGACGCTTCTTGCCTATGATTCCGGCGTCATGTGTGGCTTTCTGGATTCTCTTGATAAGGTTGAGTGCGCGTTCATGGATGATGCGGGTGTGCATGGTCCCGCCGATCCCGTTTTCAGCAAGAAGCGTATTTAACTTTCCTGCTCTGACAATGTCTTCGGTGACTTCTTCCAAGGGGCGTTTTTTGAAGGTGGCGCCTGTCTTGTATATTGGGCAGAAGCTGCATTTGTTCCAATAACAATTTCGGGTGAGGCGGAATGTGAGACTGTTATTTTCAGTTGGCGGACGAATGGAGCAGATTTCAAACGGTTGAACACTCGCCAGATGATCCTGCTGCATCAAAACACCTCCGCTTCTCTTAACAGTTGTATTACAAGCTATCTCCAAAAAAGATCACACCCTCTGGCGGCGTTGTGAGGCGCTTCAAAATGCTCACATATAATTATGTGCTCCGCTTTTTCATCGCTTCACGCCTTACCAGCGGGCGTGATCTTTTTTTGAGATAGCTTGTAGAAAAAATAATAGTTTTCATTTTTATGTCAATCCCTTGCATTCTTGTTCACCTTGTGCGAGATTCCTTTCGATATAGCACTTGTTACTGCGTGAATGGATCGTTATGGAAACAGGGATCATCATACTCTGGATACTGGCCATTTTCCTTGTGATTACTGGGATGGCAGGGCTTTTACTTCCCGTTCTTCCCGGACCGCCCATGATTTTGGCCGGGCTGGTGACGGCAGCATGGGCTGAAGGGTTTGTCCATGTCGGCAAGTACACCATTGCAGCCCTGGTTGTAATGGCGGCGCTGGCTTCCCTGGTCGATTTCCTGGCGGGTGCATGGGGGGCAAAGCAATTCGGGGCAAGCAAAAAAGCCATGATCGGCGCAATGATAGGGATCTTCGTGGGGTTGTTTTTTGGGATTCCGGGAATCCTTATTGGGCCTTTTGTCGGAGCAGTTATCGGTGAACTTGCCGCCCGGAAAACATTACTTGATGCCGGAATCGCCGGAATAGGAACATGGCTGGGATTGGCTGTGGGGGCCGCCTTCAAGATAGCCCTCGGATTTGCCATGATTGGCACGTTCCTGCTTGTTCGTTTTCTTTAACCTGCGAAGGCGAAGATCTCGGAACCCAGACCCTCTACAAACTTTATGAAAAGTAGTTGAACCGTTCCCAGGTCGCTTCCCTTGGGAGCGCCAGGCTCCTGCCTGGCTATGAAAAAGGCCAATTCATTCATGGTTTCATGTCAAATTCACAAAGCGTTGACAACCGCTTCTTCCGCATATCCAACAGCGCATTGGCCTCATCCCATACATTTTTTTTTAGGATTGTGATACCGTTATCGGAAAGTTCAATGGCGTTGAACCAACAGCGATCCGGCATTCTCCGCAGGTCGTACAAAGATCTTCATTGGCGTGCGGCCTGAACCGACTCGGATCGCACATTTCGACTTCATCGGAAATCAGAAGCGTAAACGATTGGCGGCAGCATCCGCAGCAGTTGCAGATAAAAGGGCCGATGCCTGCCTTATTAATGGTGACGTGGACCAGGCCTCCTTCCTGAGACGGCTTCATGATCTCTAACGCTTTTCCCTGGTGACCTCCCGGCCGGTACCCGTCCATTATTGGGTTTCGCTCCCTCAGTGTCAACCTGCGATAGTCAGTGCCGGCAACGATTAACAGCCCCGCATCCACCCCGCATTCAATTGTACTTCCAAAGTTTAGTTTTCCGACAGCTTCAACTAAGTCTTAAATAGAATTTATGACAAAGCATAGCAGGAATGGCAATAGATTTATCTGTTAGAATTATGACTAGTATAAAATGGCATAAGATTTGCAAAAATTACTTATGTTTGACTACGCAAATAAGAAATGGAGAGAAATGAATCGCAGAACGTCTCTTTGAGTATACATTTAGTGTATATAAAAAGATAACAAAAGGCGTGCAAAATGTTTCATTGCGATGTCAAACAACCTGTATTTGATGGTTTCGTTAGAAGTCTCAACTACTTTGGTATAGCGAATTTCCATTTACTCGGAATACTATATGCACGTTGTCGTAAAATGAAAAATGACTATACTTTATATTTGAAGCTTTTAGCGTAACCATTCTTGAATGTTTTGGCGTTTTATGAATGGATCATGTAATTCAAGGAGAATGAACTATGCGGAAATCGAAGTTTTTATTGTTAATGATGAGTTTAATGGTCGTCTTTGCCCTGTCTGCTGCAGGATGTAAAAGCAATAGTTCATCTGACAAAGGAGAAGGGACGCTTGCACTTTATCTTACCGACGCTGCAACGGAAAACTATAAGGCCGTTTATGTCAGCATCGGGGAGGTTTATGTTCATGCGAAAGGTGACAGTGAACTTGAAGATGGGTGGCAAATTGTTGCAACGCCAAATAAAACCTATAACTTGCTCGAACTGGTAAATGGTGTAATGGAAGAACTGGGCGTCACTGATCTTGAAACGGGTTCTTATTCCCAGCTTCGTATGATTTTGTCCAAGACCCCTGATAATGGGGATAATATTTTGGGTATTAAGCACAAATATCCAAATTATATCATTACCTCGGATGATGAAGAAATTCCGTTGAAGGTGCCCAGTGGTTACCAGACCGGTATCAAGCTGGTTTCCGGATTTGATATTATCAAGGGGCAGACCCTGGAACTCGTCCTTGATTTTGATGCGTCCCGGAGTGTTGTCAAAGCTGGTATGAGCGGGAAGTACCTGTTGAAACCAACCATAAAAGTCATCGAATCCATGAACAATCCCTATGTTGAAGGATGGGTGACCAACAAAGAAGGGGGAATTCAAGGCGCCATCGTAAGCGCCCAGATTTTTTACCCTCAGGAAAATGGTGCGGGTGAAACTGTAGAGGTTTATACCTCCACGCTGACGGATGAAAGGGGTTTCTACCTGATGTATCTGCCGTCCGGTGAATACAATATTGTCGCTTACAGAAGTCCTGGGGAAGCGAGTGGTCCGGCTTTCGGTCCCGGGTGCGAATGGATTGACGCTTCGGGTAATCTCGGTTATGAGGCCGATTTTGTACTTGAAGAAAATGTTACCGGTTCTCTGGACGTTAGGGTAACGCTCGAGGAAGGGCAGACTGTATCCATTAGTGCACTCAAATCAGCCCAATGCAATGGCCAGGAAACTGAGATTGAAGTTGCACACATGGGACTGGGTTCAGATGAGAACGGTCAGAGTGTAATTGATATTAATGGGGTGATGGTTCTGCCTGTTGGAAAGTACACCATAGTGGCAAAAACTCAAGAAATCGAATTTGTTAAAACGGTTGTGATTAAAGAAACAACGAAGCTTGTGGTTTTTGATTTCACTTCGTAGCAGTTTTTCTTTATATATAAATTGCCACAGATAAAAACGGGCACGGAGTTTTTCCGTGCCCGTTTCATTTGTATTGATGGATGAATACGACCCGCGTGGTGGGCGGTGAGGCTGTTAATGAATTAGAGGCGGTTTATGGGGGTTTACAGCAGTGGCGTAATGCTTTATCGATTTGTCAACGGTGAGCTCCAGGTAATGCTTATCCATCCGGGCGGGCCTTTCTGGGCGAAAAAAGACGAGGGGGTGTGGTCGATACCGAAGGGGATCGTCGAAGCGGGTGAAGATCCCAGGGATGCCGCTAAGCGTGAGTTCCATGAGGAGACGGGGTTTATTGTGGATGGCGGGCTGATCGATCTGGGAGAAATAAAGCAGCCGAGCCGGAAAATCGTGCGTGTATTTGCCGTTGAGCAGGATATCGATATTTCCGGCATTGAAAGTAATCTGTTCAGCCTTGAATGGCCGCCGAAAAGTGGCAACATCCATGAGTTCCCTGAAGTTGATCGGGGCGGGTGGTTTGATGTCCATGACGCGCGAATCAAGCTGCAAAAAGGGCAAGTGGGTTTTCTTGACCGATTGATGGAAAAACTCGGATATATTCCTTGAAGCGTTTTAGTGGGTAAAATGTGATGGTCCGGCAGGACCAATGGTTTGTTATGGCGTTTATTTATCGGGGCTGATCGGAGTCGGCAGGGTTACGGAAGTTCCCAGATCGGCCCGCACCCTGGGCAAGGCGTCCGGAAAATTTCGCTGGATGTATTCAAGCAGCTTTTCACGCACATGACAGCGCAGCTCCCATGCGGAGCCCGAGTCTTGTGCGCTCATCAGGGCGCGCAATTCCAGTGTCTGATCCGTGGCACCGGTTACCTGGAGAGCCCAGGCCCGCCCATCCCACCACTTCCGGTTTTGCTTCAAAATCCGGTGAAGTTCCATGCGTACCTGCTCCACGGGGATGGTATAATCGGTATAGAGAAAGACCGTCCCGAGAATTTCCGATGATGCCCGCGTCCAGTTCTGGAAAGGATGTTCCATGAAATAGGTGATCGGGACGATCAACCGGCGTAAATCCCAGATCCGGACCACCACGTAAGTCAGGGTGATTTCCTCGATGTGACCCCATTCATTTTCAACAATGACGACATCTTCCAGTCGTATCGGTTGGGTCAATGCCACCTGTATTCCGGCAAACAACGTGGCGATGCTGCGCTGGGCCGCGAATCCGGCAATGATACCGATTACTCCGGCGGAAGCAAGCAGGCTGATTCCGATCTGCCGGACGTTGTCCAAGGTCATGAGCATGGCGGATATTGCAATAATTGAGATGACAAAAATCAATATCCGACGCAGGATTTTGAATTGCGTATGGATTTTTCGGGCTTTCAGGTTGTCACGCGTGCTGATTTGAAAGCGGCGTAATATCAGTTCCTCAAACAGGGCCGTAAACCGGATCAGGGACCATGCGATGACCAAAATGAACATCATGCTCAGCGTGCGTTGCAACGCTCTCAATAATTCCGGGGAGATGTCCAGCGTCGGCGCGACGATCATGAGAATCAGGATAGGAAAGAGAAATCGGGACGGAGCGGCCAGATGTCGAGGTATCAGGGCGATAATGCTGACTGAATCTTCCGGGAATGATCGCCGCAACAGAAAGAATAATAGCCGGTGCAGAAATAATCCTCCGGCAAGCGCCACGATAATAACGCTCAGGATTATGATCATCCCGATTAAATCGAACCGGTTCAACATGTTGTGAAAGTCAATCATTCTAAAACTCGCAACCATCGATTGATATTTGGTGTGTGATATTCCGTTTTGCCTGATACGTCTTAATCAAAGCATTGCATTCACCATGAGTTACTCATTAAGGAATTATGATATATTAGGAATATCTTCAAAATAACCATACCTGTAGGTGATGGCAAAAAGGCAGTTGCGTACTAAATTTCTCAACAGGAGAAAGAAAAGCGGGTGCTCTTCGGGTCAAACACAATTAAAATAATCCGAAGATACTGCAAATGAATTAAAAAGAGGTTGTATGAATAAAAATCGCGATGGCAACAGTCGTCTTGTGTATTCATCGGATAATCAAATCTGTAAAAAATGCGGCAAACCTCATGCCGATTGCCGGTGCCAACAGAAGCCGGCGGCAGGTTCCGGGGACGGCATTGTGCGCGTCGGGCGGGAAACCAAGGGTCGAAAGGGTAAGGGAGTCAGTCTGGTGACGGGCGTGCCACTCGAGGGCGAGGCCCTCGCTCAATTGGCCCGACGGCTTAAAGCCAAGTGCGGCAGCGGGGGGATCGTTAAAAACGGGGTTATCGAAATCCAGGGGGACCACCGGGACCGACTCATGGCAGAACTCACAAAAGAAGGATTTACCGTCAAACGTGCCGGTGGTTAGCCGGAAAAGTAAGGTTACGAAATTTTTTTACCACAGAGAGCATAGAGGGCACAGGGAAAAACGATATCGTCAAACCCTGTAGTCTTCTGTGCTCTCTGTGTTCTCTGTGATAGGTTTTTTCTTTTTTCCCTTTTGCATTCAATGCCCCCGTCCATCTCCGAAGTTTTAACCATTTGCAACGACCATATTGAACCGGATCTTAGTGCAGCATTGGGAAATTTTTAGTTATTTTAGCAGTCTGTTCATGGTTGCAAAGATGTTCTACGAAAACGTAGAGGTCGATCCGACAGGTTTTAGTGGAAACCTGAAATCCGGGTAGTTAATATAAAAAAAATTAAGCTGATTAAATATCTGAAATAATAATAATATTTGTAACTATGTAGAAATTTTTTTTGGGTCAGGGTGTTGACACAACAAAACGAGTTGTGTATTGGTAATACCATTCGATGACCGAAAAGTAAATCATCGACGCCTGTTTAAAATGATTAAATATTTGGTTTATCAGTATAAATATAATTTATATTGTAGAATTTCAATCAAATTTTATGTGCTTTTCTCTTTTATAAGTAGGACCATTCATCGGGGCAGAACATTCATGACTAAAAATCCCATTTTCACCCCCGCACAAGTTGGCAGAGCCGGTGAAGATATTGCGTTGCAAATCGAGGCGGCCATCCTTGACGGGAAAATTCTGCCCGGCGAACGACTTCCAAGCGAGCGGGAGCTCCAGGTCCAGTTTCACACGGGCCGGGGGGTCATCCGGGAAGCATTGGGCGCGCTCAAGCAGAAGGGGCTGATTGAAATCAAAAAAGGGGCCAAGGGCGGGGCATTCGTCAAAAAAATGGAGATGACGCTTGTCAGTGAATCGCTTGCACTTTTTTTGAAGCAACAGCAGATTGATCCCCATTACCTTATCGAGGTTCGTGAAAGCTTTGATCGGACCATTACGACCCTTGCGATTGCGCGCGCA
>SLIE01000002.1 GCA_007135795.1 Desulfobacterales bacterium | reverse complement strand
GATATTCAGGTCAATAATGCCATCAGTATCGGGTACAGGGGCTCTGAATCCAAAATTATTGCCGCAGGCGACCGGCCGCTCCGGGATTCGGACTGCGTATTTTGCGGGGAATGTCTCCGGGTATGCCCGGTGGGTGCCTTGGTGGAAAAGGAATGCCGTTTCACCTGGCGTCCATGGGAAGTTCAGAAGGTCCAAACCACTTGCAGCTATTGTGGTGTTGGTTGCCAGATGGAACTTCATGTCAAAGACAACACCGTCATTAAGGTGACCGGCGCCGCAGAAGATTTGCCGCCCAACAATGCCAGTCTTTGCGTCAAGGGAAGTTTCGGCTATTCCTTTATAAATTCCCCTGAACGGCTGACAACGCCGATGATCAAGGAAAACGGTAAATTTCGGGAAGCCGGTTGGGACGAAGCCCTTGACCTTGTGGCAAAACGATTTTCAGAGATTCGGGATACCCATGGTGGTGATTTCATCGGTGTGCTGACATCCGCCCGGGTGACTAACGAAGACAATTACCTGGCGAACAAGTTTACCCGGGGGGTTCTGAAAACCAACAACATCGATCATTGCGCCCGTCTCTGACACAGCTCCACCGTGGCCGGTCTGGCCGCAGCGTTTGGAAGTGGCGCGATGACCAATACCATCGCGGATATTGAAGAATCAGATGTGATTTTAGTCACTGGATCCAATACGACGGAAAATCATCCGGTGATTTCCTCTTTTGTAAAGCGTGCCGTGACACGTCGGGGTGCGAAGCTGATTGTTGTGGACCCCAGACGGATCAAGCTGGTTGATTTCGCAGAAAAATGGCTCCGCCCCAACCTGGGAACGGACGTGGCATGGTTGAACGGACTGATGCACGTGATCATCAAGGAAGGGCTCTATGATCAGTCATTTGTTGAAAACCGGACGGAAGGGTTTGAAGAAGTCAAAGCCATGGTTGAAAAGTTCACACCTGAGCATGTCTCAACCATAACCGGCATTCCGGTCAAAGATATTATTGACACCGCAAGGCTTTATGCCGGGGCCAAGGCCGCATCGCTCCTCTATTGCATGGGAATTACCCAGCATGTCACGGGAACCGATAATGTAAAGACACTTGCGAACCTGGCAATGCTTTGCGGCAACCTTGGTATCCGCGGCGGCGGGGTCAACCCATTGCGCGGACAGAACAATGTCCAGGGCGCCTGTGACATGGGCGGTCTGCCCAATGTCTTTTCAGGCTACCAGCCGGTAACCGACCCGGCGGCCATCAGCAAGATGGAAAAAGCCTGGTCAACAACGGGTCTTTCGAACAAGCCCGGGCTTACCGTGACCGAAATGCTGCCCAAGGCGTATGCCGGGGAGCTGAGGGCCATGTATATCATCGGTGAAAACCCCATGATGTCGGATGCTGACTTGAATCATGCGGAAAAATGCTTTTCACACCTGGATTTCATGGTGGTGCAGGATATATTCATGACCGAAACAGCCGCCATCGCAGATGTCGTGCTGCCGAGTTGTTGTTTTGCGGAAAAAGACGGAACTTTTTCTAATACCGAACGCCGGGTCCAGCGGGTGAGAAAGGCTGTTGAACCGCCTGGTAGCGCGTGGGAAGACTGGAAAATCACGGCGGAAATCGCATCACGGATGGGGGTTGACATGGGGTTTGAAAACGCTGAATCCGTTTTCACGGAACTCGCATCGGTTACCCCTTCGTATGGCGGGATAACGTGGGCGCGCATCGAGAAAGAAGGGTTGCATTGGCCATGCCCCAGCACGGAGCATCCGGGAACCCCGATTCTTCACACTGAGACCTTCCCCATTGGCAAAGGAAAGTTTTCCGTCATTGATTACATACCACCGGCTGAAATTGCCGATGAGGAATATCCCTTGTACTTGACGACCGGACGGGTTTTGTACCATTACCACAGCGGGAGTATGACGCGCCGGGTGGACGGGTTGAATGATCGTTCCCCGGAAGGGTTTGTTGAAATTTCAATAGCCGATGCTGAAAAATACAATTTCAAGGATGGTGACCGGGTAAAGGTCGCTTCAAGGCGAGGAGAGATTGAATTATTATTGAGTGTATCGGACAAGGCAGTTGATGGTACTGTATTCATACCCTTTCACTTTGCGGAAGCAGCTGTCAACCGGTTGACTAACGCAGCACTGGACCCAACTTCCAAGATTCCGGAATTTAAGGTGTGCGCCGTAAAAATATCGAACGCGGCATGATAAATTGAGCAGGGGTCGAGATGGTTTCGTCCCCTGCTCTTTTCTTTCCAACCTGCCTCAAACGAAAGTCTTAAACCCCATAGCGAGAATCTTCAGCGCCTTAAAGCATTTTTTCATTACAAGCCATCTCGAACGGCAAGATAACCACAAGAGAACCACAGAGGCTTGACAATCACATTTCTCTGTGCCCACTGAGTGTCCTCCATGGTGAAAGTTTATAACCTTGTTTTTGAGACGGCTTCTAATGACCGGTACCGGACAATTTATTTTGCCACATACTCGGTTAGAACAGTTCCGCCCAGAATATGGCCGGTAAAAATTTCCCGTGCTTTTTCAGGCGTCACGTCCTGATAAATTACCGGCGCTTCATTACCTGATAGGACCGTAATTTTCGGTTCATTGCCACATTTTTCCGCATCGGCGCAGTCTGCCACCAGAAGGCGGATGTCCTGTCGGTTAGCTTGTTCAATGGCACCCATAAAAACTTTTACTAGATCGCGGGCGCCTGCGGCCAGTCCACAGTCACCCATATGGATCGTTACGTGAACTGACGGGGTTGTTTGGCGCAATGCCATTCCAACGAGGGTTTTGTTTTTGATCTGCTTGAGATCCTCAACACTCAGCTTTGTCATTTTTCCTCCAATTATTTCTGCAAAAAAAACATACCATACCTGTACGGGAAATTTTAAAACGCAATCGGAAAACGATTATCCGATTTAATTTTCGAATACTATACCAGTAATTTTATTTTTCCGCCATAGTCTGTTATAAAACAATTGCAACACCACAAAAAACAAGTTGAATCGAGATATTGACTTTTTTGATAAGTTGTGGAAAAGTAATAAATTTGAAACTTTCCAAAAGATGTTTGAGTGTTGATATAAAGTTTGGTCGAGGTTCGGAGCTTTTGTCAGTCGGGGTAAAAATACCGGGCAACATGCTTGGTAATCGATTTCGGGTAGAAATTTTTAAAGGCTCGACCCTTTGTGATGATGAAAGAGAATTTTCGGTCAGCTACGTTATAGAAGAACGACTGAAAGGAAACTAAATATGGCAAAGCTTGATCATCCGGAAATTACTCCGGAGATGAATGCAACAATTGACGACATTATTGCCCGGCATATAAATGCACCGGGTGCGGTCATCCCCGTATTGCGGATGTGCCAGGACGTAGTGGGATATTTACCCGTGGAGCTGATAGACTATATCAGCAAGGGATTGAATATACCCAAAAGCGATGTCTACGGGGTCACTACCTTTTATTCCCTGTTTTCTCTCACACCCAAAGGGCGACATAAAATCCGGGTATGTCTGGGTACGGCCTGCTATGTCAAGGGAATTAAAGAGGTGATGCACAGAATCGGAAATCAGTACAAGATTGATGATGGAGAGACCACGGAAGACCGTCGGTTCTCTCTTGAAGCCGTCCGATGCGTCGGGGCATGTGGCCTTGCACCGGTCCTCGTTGTCAACCAGGATACCTATGGTGATATCACACCGGAAAAAGTTATTGGCGTTTTGGAAAATTATGAATGATCAACAGTTCGCCTATCCCGGATGAACGTTTGGCTTTCGGGATACCTTCGAGCGTTGAGATTCTAACTCAACTCAAACCAGGTCAGGTCTTGTAGAATACCGATTGCCCTTTTTACTAAAATTGACCTCAAACGATTGCATATGATTGTGAGTAGGAGAGAATAATGAACCAGGTCAGACTGGAGCTGATGCTTTGCGGTGGAACCGGTTGCCGGGCGAGTGGGAGCGATCCGTTCAAGGATGCCCTTGCTGCTGAAATTACCCGTCGGGGGCTCGATGATGAGGTGCGTGTCATCGAAACCGGTTGTAACGGGTTTTGTGCTGTAGGGCCTGTTATGCTTGTTTTGCCGGAAGATGTATTTTATCAGAAATTGCGGCCGGAACATGTTGCCGAGCTTGTGGAAGAGCATATTATCAAGGGACGGGTCGTAGAGAAGTTGCTTCATAAAGATCCTGTTTCGAAAAAACGGATTCCGCTGATGCATGACATACCCTTTTTCTCAAACCAGATGTTCTGGGCAATGCGAAACAAAGGGTACATCGATCCTGAGAAGATTGACGAATACATTGCCCGGGATGGATATTTTGGCGCAGCGCGGGCCCTTACGGAAATGACGCCCGAAGAGATTATCGAGGAAGTCAAGATCTCGGGTCTTCGGGGACGTGGCGGGGCGGGATTCCCAGCCGGTGTGAAGTGGGATTTTGCCAGCAGGGCAAAAAGCGACACCAAGTACGCGCTTTGCAATGCGGACGAAGGTGATCCCGGCGCTTTCATGGATCGAAGTATACTTGAGGCGGATCCCCATGCGGTGCTTGAAGGGATGATCATCTGCGCCCGGGCCATCGGTGCCAGCCAGGGATATATATACTGCCGGACCGAATACCCCCTGGCGCTGGAACGCCTCGATCTTGCAATAAACCAGGCGCGGGAATACGGACTCCTTGGAAAAGATATCCTGGGTTCGGGCTTTGACTTTGATCTTGAAATTTATCAGGGTGCGGGAGCGTTCGTGTGTGGTGAGGAGACCGCCCTGATGCGATCGATTGAAGGGAAGCGGGGAATGCCGCGGCCGCGACCGCCATTTCCGGCCCACAAGGGTCTCTTTAACCAGCCGACGGTTTTAAATAACGTTGAAACGCTTGCCAATATTGGTCAGATCATTCTGCACGGTGGTGAACATTACGCATCAGTGGGTACGGAAACCAGTAAAGGAACAAAAGTTTTCGCTATATCCGGTGACGTGAACAACATCGGCCTGGTGGAAGTGCCCATGGGGATTTCCCTTCGGAAGATGATTTATGAGATCGGCGGCGGAATCCCGAAGAAGCGAAAATTCAAGGCCGTGCAATTGGGCGGGCCTTCCGGCGGATGCGTGCCCGAGCATCTTCTGGATACGACGGTCGATTTTGAAGAAATTGCCAAGGTGGGTGCCATTATGGGTTCCGGTGGGGTGATCGTGATGGACGATCAAACCTGCATGGTTGACATGGCCAGATTCTTTATGGATTTCATCCAGGAGGAATCATGTGGCAAGTGCACCCCCTGCCGAGAAGGGACACGCCGGATATTGCAGATTATCGACAGGATCTGCGAGGGAAAAGGAGTGCCCGAAGATATCAAGATCCTTGAAGAACTTTCTTCCGTTATCAAGTCTTCTTCCCTGTGTGGTCTGGGACAGACGGCCCCCAATCCGGTTTTGTCGACGCTTCAGTATTTCAGGGATGAATATGACGCTCATGTTTATGAAAAGCGGTGCCCGGCAAAACGATGCGCGGCATTGCTCGAGTTTAAGGTAGATACGGAAAAGTGCACCAAATGCGGTCTTTGTTACAAAGCCTGCCCGGTAGACGCGGTTACATGGAAGAAAAAAGAAGTTGCAGTGATCGATGTGGAGAAATGCATCCAGTGTCTGAGTTGTTTTAGCGCCTGCAAATTCGATGCGATTGATTAGCATGACAGATTAAAACAGACGATGTTCCGTTTTTCAGGACCTGCAGGCACCAGCGCGGCAATGTGGTATTCGCTGAGCTGGTGTCTTGCTTTTGGTCCGGGGAAAAATACTGTGGCAGTCGTTGGCTGCCGCATCCTGTTCCGGGTGCGTTGCAAGGCTCAAATACGTCCCGTATTTTCGGGGCTTGCGGGAGACGAACGCCTTGACTATCGCGGTGCGTCATTGGATTTGTGCCCGGAATCACTTACTTCAGGAAGATTCCCACTTTCCGGATGCGAATATAGTGTCATCACTGTAAAATTTAAAAATCCCCGAATTTCCATTCATATCAAAGCCGGCTCCCAGTAGATCCACATCCTCTCCAATTTGTTTATTATATTGAAGATAAACTGATTTAATCCGGCAAGGGTCAAATGCGTTCTTGCAAAGCAAAGTATTTAGATAGTCGAAATAAATCGCATTGTTCACATGATGAAGCGGATCGTAATCCGTGGGGCGGGTTGTGATTCGTGTTGTGTACCGGGGAGTGATATTTGTATCGGGTTTCCATGCGTCCAATTCGAATTGGGTTGCCGTTTCATCGACGACTCCGTATTTTTCTCCGGTGTTTTGGGGAACCTTTAGAAGGCGTCCGGCATCGAGATCATAATAGAGCCATATGGATGTGGCCGCAGCCACCCGTGTATCCCCCGAGTACATTTCATACTCCCGGTACGCCTTGTAACCTTTGGATGCTCTGTGCCATGTAATTGCGGTTACCGTCTCGCCATATATGGGGTAGCGCTCGATCCTAGCTGAAATGCGATTTAACACCCACCGGCGTCCGGTAGCGGTCATTGCATTCTCTGCGTCATCAGAGTGCTTGCCGGAAGCTTCCTGGAGCACTCGAAACAAGGAACCCAAAGTTATCCGGTAATCCGGTCCTATATCAAAATAATTCAGTCTTCTGGTGATGGATACCTTCATCTGATATTTCTCTGTTTTGTGTTATTAAATATACCTGAACAAAGCCCGTGATACAAAACCCCGCACCTCACAAGCCCACGGGGAACGGGCGGAACACCTGCAAAGATGAAAAATTTTCCCGTCAGTGTACCATAACCCTTCGTACAATCGAATAAAAAATTTATCCGTATATCTTTGCCGGACCTTTCGTTGTCTGCCTGATTTGAGAGGCCCCCGGCGGTAAATCAGAAAATGAGAGTGTTTAATCCGGCACAATTTGATATATTTATTTAGTGCCTGAACGAAAACCGTCTTTTTCGCCAATCTCTGCGTCCGGCTCAAATTTTAATCCTCAAAATACGTCCAGTATTCCTGCGGTTAAAATTTTCGCCGTCCTT
>SLIE01000403.1 GCA_007135795.1 Desulfobacterales bacterium | reverse complement strand
TATGCAAATGGTTGTGCCTTTAATCTCTCACCGACCATCGCAATAGTCGGTTCAAGACATCCCACCAGTTATGGCGTTTCAATGGCAAGGCGGTTGGGTGCTGATCTCGCTGCAAGAGGATTTATTGTTGCAAGCGGCATGGCAGCCGGAATTGATACTGCCGCTCACAAGGGGGCACTTTCCGCAGGTGGCAAGACCGCTGCCGTGCTCGGCAGCGGTCTTGCGGTGATATACCCGCCGCAAAACACGAAACTGTATCATCATATTGTTGATTCCGGGGTCGTACTGTCGGAGCTCCCCCCTTTAGAGCCCCCTAACGCATATAATTTTCCCGCCCGAAACCGGATTATTTCAGGTATGAGTCTGGGCACGGTCGTTGTGGAAGCGGCAAAAAAAAGCGGTTCCCTGATAACTGCAATGCTTGCCGCAGAACAGGGAAGAGATGTGTTTGCTGTTCCAGGGAGTATAGAATCCTGCAAAAGCATCGGCGCGCACAGTCTCCTCAAGCAGGGTGCAAAACTGGTGGAGAATGTTGATGATATTATTGAAGAATATTCACATTTGACCGGTATCTTGGAACAAGGGCGGGTTTTTTCACAAAGCATGGGTGTCTCTGTTGGTCGAAACGAGAAAGTTGTACCAATGGGTTTGACACAAGCTGAATCCGATGTATATTACCTCCTTGAACCTTATCCGGTACACATCGATGATCTTGCCCGGAAGGCCGGTATTGATTCGGCCGGGCTTTCAGCAACGTTGCTGAAACTTGAACTTATGGGCAAGGCAGTGCAGATGCCCGGTAAATATTTTATATCCAGCGGAGAAAAATAGTGGCAAAACCGCTCGTAGTCGTTGAATCCCCGACCAAAGTCAAAACGATTAAGAAATACCTTGGCGATAAATATAATGTTGCCTCAACGGTGGGCCATATTAAAGATTTACCCCAAAAGGAAATCGGGATTGATATTGAACACGGCTTTTTACCGAAATATGTGACCATTCCCGGCAAGCAAAAAGTTATCAAAGCGTTGAAGGATGCTGCCGGGGATGCAGAAGACATTTACCTGGCCCCTGACCCTGACCGTGAAGGGGAGGCGATTGCATGGCACACGTCCGAGGTGCTAAAGAAAAAAGGGCGTCGGTTTCACCGGGTATTATTTCACGAGTTAACCAAAAAAGCGGTTACAGAGGCCCTTACCACACCGGAGCCGTTAAATGAAAACAGGTACAAGGCTCAGCAAACCCGGAGAATACTTGATCGACTGGTGGGATATCAGATTTCCCCAATACTTTGGAAAAAAGTCAAGTACGGGTTAAGTGCGGGCAGGGTACAATCTGTTGCCGTCAGGATGATATGCGAAAGAGAGCGGGCAATATTTGTATTTGAGCCTGAAGAATACTGGTCTGTTACGGCATTACTGGAAGGCGCGCAACCCCCTGCTTTTTCGGCAAAGCTTGTCAAAAAAGATGATTCAAAAATTTCAATTTCCGATGGTGATATCGCCGCTGCCATTCATCAGGAACTTGCGGATGCAAGTTATGTCGTTGATAAAATAATTAAAAAAACAGTTCGGCGACGCCCTTACCCACCTTTTACCACAAGTAAACTTCAGCAGGAAGCGATACGAAAACTCCGGTTTTCCGCCAAGAAAACAATGACCGTAGCGCAACAGCTTTATGAGGGCATTGATCTTGGGGGAGAATCCATCGGGCTTATCACCTACATGCGAACGGACTCCACCCGGATATCCGCAGAAGCTGCTGATGAGGCAAAAGAGCTTATCCTGCAACATTACGGAAAGGATTATGCACTGGATAAACCGCGGTTTTTTAAAAACAAGAACCGCACGCAAGATGCCCATGAGGCCATCCGTCCGACATCGGTTTTCCACACACCGGATAAAATAGCGGCATACTTGTCCAAGGATCAGTTGACACTCTACAAGGTCATATGGCAGCGATTCGTTGCATCCCAGATGGCGGAAGCATTGATCGATCAGAAAACGATTACCATTGTTGCCGGCAAATACCTGTTTTCCGCTACTGGCTCTACCGTTAAATTCCCGGGGTTTTTAACGTTGTATCAATCTGCTGATGATGCAATATCCGCTGAAAATGAAAAGGCGAAAGGGTTGCTTCCGGAATTGTCTGAAAATGAAGTTCTGAAACTTCTGGCTCTGGAACCGAAACAGCATTTTACCCAACCCCCGCCGAGATTTACCGAAGCGACCCTGGTCAAGGAACTCGAGGAAAACGGTATTGGTCGCCCAAGTACATATGCCAATATTTTGTCCACGATTCGGGAGAAGGGTTACGTTGATATGATGAAAGGGATATTCAAGCCGTACGAGCTTGGTTTTATCATCACGGATTTGCTTGTTCATAATTTCCCGGATATTGTCAATGTCGATTTTACGGCAAAGCTTGAAAATGATCTCGACCAGGTCGAATCCGCTGAAACGAATCCGACACAGTTGCTTCAACGTTTCTATGAAGTGTTTGAAACACGCCTGATTACCGCGGCAGAAGAGATGTTGAGCGTAAAAGGAATTGGCTTGCCCACCGGAATCAAATGCCCGGTCTGCACCCAGGAGGTTCGTATCAAAGTGGGGAAAAACGGCCCTTTCCTTGCCTGTGAGGGATATCCGGAATGTACGTATTCCCGCAATTACGAACGTGATGAAAAAGGTGAAATCAGGCCGGTTGAGCCGGTTCTGGAACTCGCAGAAGGACAGGTTTGTGACAAATGCGGTCGGGACATGGTCGTCAAGCAAGGCCGCTATGGCGATTTCCTGGCATGCAGTGGATATCCCGAGTGCAAAAATACCCGATCCGTTCATGCGAATGGCAAGGGCAATGCAACCGGTGTTTCATGTCCGGAAGAGGGTTGCAGTGGAGAAGTACTTGAAAAAAGATCCAAACGGGGGAAAATCTTTTATGGATGCAACCGGTATCCGGATTGCAAGTTTGCGCTATGGGATAAACCGGTAAACCGTTATTGTCCCGATTGCGGCGCTCCATACCTGGTGGAAAAAGAGACCAAAAAAGAAGGGAGAATGCTCCGGTGCGCTACCCAAGGGTGTGGTTATAAACAGTTTCCGGACGAACAATCCGATGAAGAAAGTAACCTGGAAACTGTTGGGAAACAGGAATAATTTTCTGTTATCGTGTTGTCCTGTCCAGATAAGCCAGATCCCTTGCCTGGGTGTTCTTGGTACCAACAGACAGTATCTCTATCCGCTGCTGGCCGTTTTTCCTGAAGTAAAGACGGCCATTGTATGCAAAGCTCACTTCGAATGCCGTGATATTTCCTTTTTTTGAAAACACTTTTCTTTTTATAGCCACATTGGAAGCATCGGCGTTAAGTTGATGTATCAATTCCTCGGCCTTAAGGGCCATGTCGTCCGGCAATTCCGCTATGCCGAAAAGTGATTTTTCATGGACATCAATGTGCTTGTAGAGTGTGTTGAAGCGTTTTATCAGTTTTTCAATGTTTTTTTCTTTTTGCCGGTTGATATTCTCTTTTACTTTCTCGAGTCCGCTCAACTTATCTTCCAGTTCAGTGATTTCTTTTGCCTGAAGCTCCTGTTCCTCCAGATTTTGTATGAGTCGGTTTTCAAGTTTTTCGATTTCATCAAACATTTCTTCTTCATATCTTGCAGTTTTTTGCTTGTGAGACTCCAGAGAGGACTGTAGATTCCGGTATTCATACAGCAGGCTCTCCCTCTCCGTGGCAAGCCGGTCAAATTGCTGATTGAATTCGTTTTCGAGCAGGTGGAGCCGTTCCAGCTCCTCCGCTTTTTCCTGTTCTTCCCGGTGCGTCTTGAATGAGGCTGAATTGAAGTATAAGAACAGGCCGCTTCCGCTTAACAGGATATAAAAGAGAAGAATCGCCATTGCGATTATCGAATAGAGGCGGATTACAACGGATACTTCAACATCCAGCCCATTTTGCAATGTCCGAAAATTGTTTCTTGCAGTTTCTATCGGGTTTTCATTTACAATGTCGGCAGGTGTGCCCGGTTGATATCCCGGCGGATAAAAGATGATGCCATCCCTGGAGGCGACTCTGATATTCAGGTCTATCCCCAGCTTTATGAGTCTGTCCCCGTTTGTATAATTCAGGATCGCTTCTCTGATGGATTCCTGAAGCATGACGTCACCGCTCAAGATGTTATTCATATCTGCAAGATAGGTGTTTTCAATTTCATTCTGATAATGGGTCGTCAGGTAATACTTCTCCAATCCATGAATAGTGGCCAGATAAAGCAGTGGCGGCATCAGGATGGACAGGATCAATATTTTAAACGATAAGTATTTCATGCGTATTCGGTTTTCCAGGTCCGCTCATTAATCGGTGTGTGTCGTTTCATTATCGTCGGCGTCCCACCTGCTCGGCAGGATTATAATGACTCAATTATTGATGACCTTGTAAAAAGTCGTGTTCAGACGGCTTTGTAAAAAGTTCAAAGATCAAGGCCTGCGTAATTACGAAAAATGCAGAGTGCTTCGGTGTACGTGTATGTCTACAAGGCGTAAGCCGCAAATTTTGAGACATTGTAACGCAGATATTGAACTTTCTATGAAGTCGTTAATTATTCATTGTTTATCAATTGGTCGTTGATAACCTTGATAATGTTCTCGGCCTGTTTCGCGTTTTCGAAATTCGGATTGATATGAAGGGCTTTCTTAAGAACATTTCTGGCCCCTTCAAAATCTGCTTTGCGGTAAAGGCTCTTCCCCAGGTGAAAATGGATCGTTGCGTTTTCGGGGAGCTTTTCAAGACTTTCTGTAAACTCTCGTATTGCTTCGTCATATAAACCCAGATGGTGATACACCCAGCCCAGGGTATCTTGAATTCTGGGGTCGTCAGGCATCAATTTTCGTGCCTTTTTGGCCAGTTCAAGCGCTTGAAGAAGATCGATACGATTTTCTGCCAGTAGGTATGCCAGGTTGTTGGCTGCAGGAACAAAATCAGAGTTTATGGAAAGTACTTTTCTATAATGTGCTATGGCAAGTTCGATCTCCTTTTGTTCCGTATACATGATGGCCAGCATCATGTGGGGTATTTTCTGGTCGGGGTTTCTGTTTAGCGCCATATTATAATGAGTTATTGCCTTGTCGATTTTTTCTTCCATCATGAACGTTTCCGCTAATGAATAATAAACGGGTAGAAAATTTGGGTCTTTGTCAAGCGCGATGTTGAAAAGTTTCCGGGCATGTTCGAGATCATTTTTAGCGATATAGAGTCTCCCCTTGAGATTATAAACAACTGCAAGCATTGATGGCTGATCGGCTAAAGCGTTAATTTGCTTGTTGCTGTGAATGATCGCTTCATCGAATTTTTTCTGCTCTGCCAAAACGGAAATCAGGTTAATAAAGGCCTGTAGGTGTACGGGATTACGCAATAACACCGATTTAAAGGAATCTTCGGCGTTTTTATAGCTTCCTTTAATCCTGAAGAGCAAGCCGAGATTGAAATGTCCTTCCGGATTTTCGGGATTCATGTCAATTAACGTCTGGAAATGATACCTGGCTTTTTCGAACTTTCGCTTCTGAATATATATGCTACCGAGCAGGGCGCGCGCCTGGTAGTTGCCCGGAGATAATGTCAGAATGTTTTCGCAGATTTCAATGGCCTGTTGCATATCTCTTTCGCTCATGTAAATTCCGGCAAGAATCAACTGAGCCGGAATATATTCATCGCGATTTTTCTGAACTTTCAAAAGTTGGGTCCGGGCGTCCATCCGCCGATCGGTTTTGAGATAAGCAAGCCCCTTGTAATACAAAATCCGGCTGTCGCCCGGGTATTCTTCAGCCAGGCGGGCTAAGGTTGACAACGCTCTTTGAATGTCATTTTCCGCGATATGGATCTTTGCTTCCAGGATCCTTGCCGGCAGATAGTCGGCCTGATGTCTGTTTATGATCAAAACATTTGATTTTGCTTTATTTATATTGTTGAGGCTCAGATAAAGATCTGCAATATTAAGAAGGAGCTTCGGGTTTCCGGGTTGCTTTGCAAGACCGGACTCATAAATTTTCAGTGCTTTTTCCGGTTGATTAATGGCCCTGTAAAAAGAAGCGGCCACGATATAAAGGTTTACCGACAGGGGACTTGCCTCTATGGCCTTCAGGTACGCGGACTCGGCATTTTCCCACTTCTGTGTGTGAACATAAAAATTGCCGAGCAATATATATAAGTTCGGTTCATCCTCTTTGAAGGCGATGGCATTCATGAGGACTCGATACGCGTCATCAAAGTTTCGGGTTTGCATATGAAGTCCGTAAAGTGCGATGTAAGGTCTTATAGCCTGAGGATTGTTTTCAATGGCAGTATATAAAATGTCGGTTGCGCTTTGAATGTCCTGCCTGTGTATATGAATTCGGGCGAGGCTGAGATAAGCCTGCAATTCGGCGGGGTTCAGGGCGATGACCACACTGAAAGCTTCGATCGCTTTTTCGTATTCTTCTATTGAAACATAAATATGAGACATCAGGGTCAGCGCGTGAAGGTCGTCTGGTGAATTTTCAAGAACACTTGTCGTGATCGCAAGACTTTTGTCGTAATTGCGATCCAGGAGATAGAGATTGGCAAGGCGAAGTTGTGCCGACGTTAATGCGCCATCAAGTTTTGTTGCGGTTTGAAGAGATTCAAATGCTTTTTGCATATTTCCCAGTCGGAGATACACTTCTCCCAGTCTCGCATGGGCCATGGTGTATTCCGGATCCACTCCAATAGCCTTTATAAGCTGATCTCGCGCGCAGGTGTACTGTTGATTTCCATAACAGATTTCAGCTTTCTCAAGGAGTTGGGTTTTGATCTCTTTTTGATCCGAGCACCCCTGCGTAATTGTAAGCATAAGAAGAAAGGCGCAGGTAAATTTGATTAAACCAAAGTGTCGGAAACTCCCAAACAAGTATAAGTAATGCTCAAATTTTGAATTCATTGGATTATTCATACAAAGGTTTGTTTTCTGTGTGCGACTATATTATCCGGGCCAGGCTTGCGATGCCAGGGAAGCACGGTAATAAATCGCTGCTTTTTTGGATTGACAGTTTTGACGACTTTGTAAAAAGTCCAATATTTTCGTTGCGTGCAATCCCTCAGAATTTTCGGTTTACGCCTTGT
>SLIE01000086.1 GCA_007135795.1 Desulfobacterales bacterium | reverse complement strand
TTTTACAAAACCGTCTGGCCGCAACTTCATACGGGCGGATCAAATGTAGGAACACCGATTGAAAATCAAAGCTTTTGCAAAAGTAAATCTATATCTTGATATTATTGGAAAACGAGCTGACGGGTATCATGAATTGGTTACACTTATGTGCCCGATCAATCTTCATGATAACATCCATCTGTCTTTTGAAACAAGTGACATACGTGTTGCATGTAACCACCCGGATGTTCCGGACGGCCAAAGAAACATAGCCCATACAGCCGCCAGGAGGTTTTTGAGATACGCAGGTCGTTCAAATGACGGAGTACGGATAAAAATCGAAAAAAACATTCCGGTCGGAGCCGGCCTGGGAGGCGGAAGCAGCAACGCGGCTGCCGTGCTTACAGGGTTAAATACCTATTACGGCTCCCCTCTTTCTCTTGAAACACTTCTTGAAATCGGCCAAACCATCGGTGCGGATGTCCCTTTCTTCATTTACGGCAAACCCGCCATCGCGACAGGCATTGGTGAAATCATTACCTTATTTGAGGGTTTACCCTCTCTCCCCTTGGTCCTGATCTATCCCGGAGTAATTCTTTCCACGATCGATGTATATAAAAACTTTAATTTAGGATTGACAAAAAACGAAAAAATACATACAAAAAATATTTTCAAGCTGGATTGGAATGCGAGTGCACCCAAGTTACTTTTTAACGCACTCGAAAACGTTGCGTTCGGGCTTTGCCCGGAAGTTATGAAAGTTAAAGAAAAATTGCTGGAATCCGGCGCCGAAGGGGCTCTCATGTCAGGCAGCGGATCGTCTGTATACGGAATTTATAAAGATGGGGGAGCAGCCAAAATCGCCTCCCAACGGTTGAAACAGCAAAACAGGTGGAAAGTATTTAAAACACGATTGTTAATATAGTATACAAACGAATCAAACCCATGCGGACAAATAGTATTTCCCGGTTCGCATATAAGGGTATAGTTAAAGTTTCTTACTGGGGCGTCGTCAAGCGGTAAGACACAGGACTTTGGTTCCTGCATTCGGAGGTTCGAATCCTCCCGCCCCAGCCACTTTTAAGTTAATCGTCGATGAATCAGGATTTTGACCAAACGCTTGTCGATTAAACTTCAACACGGTTTACGATTTTCGCTTTGTCTTGCGAATAAAGTTGAACAACTCATTGCCGCGATTGGAACCGGCAGACGATTTCACGGTCCGGCAGATCTCTTGATCAGTCAATAAACTGGCACACATCCGAAATCTTTAACCCCCGAGGAAATCCGAACATATGTTGCAGGTTAAAGGTTTATCCTGAACAAGACATGAAAACAGGGGAAAAGCAATTCCGGATAAATGCGAATCAACTCTTAACACTGGAGCAGACAGGACCCGACGTCGACCACAATGGAAAAAAATAACGGATATATAATATTTACAGGCAATGCGAACCCTGCACTTGCAACTGACATTTGCAAATACCTGGGACAACCTCCAGGCAATGCCAAAGTCAAGCGTTTCAGCGATGGCGAGGTCCAGATCGAAATCGATGACAATGTCCGCGCCAAAGATGTTTTCGTCGTTCAATCAACATCCTTCCCCGTCAATGAGAATCTGGTCGAACTGCTTTTGCTCATAGATGCATTCAAGCGCAGTTCCCCAAGACGGATCACGGTCGTTATTCCCTATTTCGGCTATGCCCGGCAGGACAAGAAAGTCGCTCCCCGAGTCCCGATCAGTGCAAAGCTGGTGGCAAACCTGTTGACCACGGCAGGGGCGAACAGGGTGATTACCATGGATCTTCACGCTGGACAGATTCAGGGCTTTTTCGATATCCCCGTTGACAACCTTTTTGCCGCACCTGTTCTAATCGAACACATGCGAAAAGCCTTTGGTGGGGATCTGGTTATTGTTTCACCGGATGCAGGCGGCGTCGAGCGGGCACGCGCCTTTGCCAAACGACTGAATGCAGGGCTTGCCATTGTCGACAAACGGCGCACCGCTCCAAATCAGGCCAAGGCAATGGCCGTCATCGGCAACGTTCAAGACAAAAAAGTCGTTATTCTGGATGATATGGTCGACACTGCCGGCACAATGACCGAGGCAGCAAATTCACTGATGAAACATGGGGCAAAGGAAGTTCACGCATGCTGCACGCACGCGGTTCTTTCCGGCCCTGCCATTGATCGGATAAACAATTCCAGCATAAAATCACTGGTTGTTACGGATACAATTGCCATGACGGAATCCAAGAAAAAATGTGACAAAATTGTCACGCTTTCCATCGCAAGATTGTTTGGAGAGGCGATCATTCGCAGTCATAATGGCGACTCTGTAACTTCCCTATTTATATAAATACTGTATAACAATACATATCAATGGAGGCATGACTTTTGGATATTGCAAAACTAACCGCTCAAACACGGCAAACCGTCGGTAAGGGAGCGGCAAGAACTCTCAGACGTGAAGGAAGAATTCCCGCGATCCTTTATGGCTCCGGTACCGACAATATAATGATCAGCGTTGAATCGAGTGAACTTGAAAAAATGTTCAACAGCCCTCATTACTCCCGGGGTCTTATCAAGCTCGCAATAACCGGTAATCAACCCTACGACAAAACCGTCATGGTCAAAGAACTACAGCGAGACCCGGTGAAGGCCCATTACCTTCACCTTGATCTACTTGAAATTCGTATGGACAAAAAAATTGCGACCATGGTATATATAAACCCGGTCGGAACCCCAAAAGGCGTCGAAGAAGGAGGGATCCTCCAAATCCTCCGACGCGAACTGGAAGTATACTGCCTTCCATTAAATATCCCGGAGCAAATCGACATCGATGTATCAAACATGGAAGTTGGAGATTCCCTCCATGTGAGTGAAATTGAAGTCGGGGGGGATGTGGAAATACCTTACGATGTAGACTTTACTGTTGTAACCGTCGTAAGCCCGAAAATGGAAGTACCCGAAGAGGCTGAAGAAGAAGCTGAAGGCGAAGAAGGCGCAGAAAAGGATGAGTCTGCCGACGAGAGCGAAAACGAATAATACAAGCCAGACATGTATTCCAGGTAATCTGCAAATATCGATGCCAGGGAAAACCGGATTTTTTGGTTTTGCCGTTCTGAGGTATGTAGATGATACTCCGGAACTGGGCAAATTTGCCTCATGACGAGCACTGACCGCTGGCTGATTGCCGGATTGGGCAACCCCGGAAAAACATATGCGCATACACGCCATAACATTGGTTTCATGGCAATTGACAATTTAAGCGCGCATTATAAGATCACGCTTAATCGCAATATGTTCAAGAACCTTATGGGTCGGGGATCCATAGACAATATTGCCACGATAATTGCTCAACCCATGGATTATATGAACAGAAGCGGTCCCCCTGTTTGTCAACTGGCACGATACTTCGACATCCATAACGAAAATATACTGATCATACATGATGATATGGATCTTGACAGTGGAAGAATCAAGATCAAAGCTGGTGGCGGACACGGCGGACACAAAGGAGTCCGGTCCATTATCGATACACTGGGAACCAATGAATTCACAAGAATCAGAATCGGTATAGGACGTCCATCAAACAAACCTGATGTCACAGATTTTGTACTCGGGAAAATTTCAAAACACGAAATGGACCATTACCGGAAAGTACTTGAAACAGTTCGATGCGCTGTGGAAACGATATTGAAACGAGGACCATCTACAGCTATGAACGAGTACAACGAAAAGCTATAATTTTGAAAAGCTATAATTTTATTGATAGCCGATAAAGAGAAAGTAAGTGGTATTGGATTGGTAGTCTTATGTTCTATTAACCGTAATGTTTTAAGGGAGGAAGTATGGAAACATTGATGGCAAACATCCCCTTGGTTGCAGCGATCATCGGGGCGATAGGAATAGCATATTCCCTGATCGTCGCCGGCATGATCAAAAAAGCACCCGATGGGAACGAAAAGATGAGAGAGATTGCAGCCGCAATCGAGGAAGGCGCAATCGCGTATCTTAACCGACAGCTGAAAACCATGAGCGTGGTTGGTGTCATCATACTGATCGTAATCTGGATCGGTCTGGGCAGCTTAACCGCCATAGGCTTCCTGGTTGGTGCGGTTGCATCATACCTGGCCGGTTACATCGGGATGCGGGTATCGGTTCTGGCAAATGTCCGTACAACCGAAGCAGCCAAGAGCGGATTGGCCGCTGGCCTGAAAATGGCCTTCCGCGGTGGTTCCGTAACGGGTATGCTGGTTGCGGGTCTTGCCTTGACTTCCATCGCCGGATATTTTTATTTTCTGTTAGGCGATGCCGAGATCATCGACACTCATACACACATCACCCCGCTCGTTGCCTTGGGCTTCGGTGGAAGTCTTATCTCCATCTTCGCGCGTCTCGGTGGTGGTATCTTTACCAAGGCAGCAGATGTTGGTGCCGACCTTGTTGGTAAGGTTGAAGCCGGTATACCGGAAGATGATCCAAGAAACCCCGCAACTATCGCTGATAACGTTGGGGACAACGTTGGTGACTGCGCCGGAATGGCAGCCGACCTTTACGAAACATACGTTGTAACCCTGGTTGCCGCAATGCTGCTTGGCGCGCTGTATTATCCCGAGTTCCCCATGGCGGTTTATTATCCGTTGGTTCTTGGTGCGATCTCCATCATTGCATCACTTATTGCGATTTCATTTGTTCGCCTTGGAAAAGATGAATACATCATGGGCGCCCTGTACAAAGGGATGTTCGGATCAGCGATTCTTGCTGCAATTGTCTTCTATTTCTTCACTGTAACACAGATTGAAATGATTGGCGATATTCCCGGGATCAACCTTTTCTTCTCTGCCATGGTTGGTCTTGTACTAACCGTTCTGATCGTTATCATCACAGAATACTACACCGGCAAATTCGGTCCGGTCAAATACCTGGCCGAAGCTTCTACAACCGGTCATGGAACAAACATCATCGCCGGTCTTGGCATCAGCATGCAGTCCACTGCCCTTCCAGTTCTTTCCATCTGCGCGGGTATCGGTATCGCTTATAGCTTTGCAGGGCTTTACGGTGTAGCGATTGCCGCAACTGCAATGCTCTCCATGACTGGTATGGTTATCGCAATTGACGCTTACGGCCCCATCACCGACAACGCCGGTGGTATCGCCGAAATGGCCGATCTTGACGAGAGTGTTCGAAATGTTACCGATCCGCTTGATGCTGTTGGTAACACCACCAAGGCTGTTACAAAGGGATATGCTATCGGCTCTGCCGGCCTGGCCGCCCTGGTGCTTTTCACTTGTTATGTGTTGGAATTCGAAATCATTGCTGGTGCAGCAGACACTGTTCAACAATTTGATTTCAGCCTGAGCAATGTCAATGTTATTATTGGTCTGTTCATTGGTGGTTTGCTGCCGTACCTTTTCGGCTCGATCGCAATGCAGGCCGTTGGAAAAGCTGCTGGCGCCGTTGTTGAAGAAGTTCGTCGCCAGTTCCGCGAAATGCCTGGCATCATGGACGGTACACAAAAACCGGATTACGGTGCATGTGTTGACATCGTAACCAAGCACGCACTCAAAGAAATGCTGGTTCCGGCACTCATTCCGGTTGTCGCACCGGTTCTGGTCGGCTTCCTTTTGGGACCCGTCGCACTGGGTGGTCTGCTCATCGGTAGTATCGTGACCGGCCTTTTCGTTGCAATCTCCATGACCACTGGTGGCGCGGCATGGGACAATGCAAAGAAATACATTGAAGACGGCTATTATGGCGGCAAGGGCAGTGATGCTCACAAGGCTGCTGTTACCGGCGACACCGTCGGCGATCCCTACAAGGATACCGCCGGCCCGGCTATCAATCCGTTGATCAAGATTCTCAACGTGGTTGCACTGCTGATGGTACCATTCCTGCTGTAATTAATTCAGATGTATTGAATTAAGACGTATAAAAAGGGTCGGTGACTATCACCGGCCCTTTTTTATTTGCCTTTCACTTGAAAAAATGGTATGGTATGTTCTTTCGGAATAAATATTGCATACTTATAAATTCATCAGGTGAAATAAAATGATAGGAAAAGTACTGGCACAAGATCAAGCACCCGCCGAGTCATGCGTTGATTTTCAGATAGGAGATCTGGCTGTTTATCCCGCACATGGTGTGGGACAAATCGAATCCGTGGAAAGCCGAATTATCAATGGGACGCATCATGATTTCTATATTATGAAAATTCTGGATAACGGAATGGTCATCATGATTCCGACCGCCAATGTACAGTCCGTGGGATTGCGACCTGTGATCAACGGAAAAGAGGTACCGGCAATTTTTGATCTTTTAAAAGAAAAAAAAGATGATATTCACGATAATCAGACTTGGAACAGACGTTACAAAGAGTATATGGATAAGATCAAATCCGGTTCACTTTTTGACGTTGCTGAAGTCTTCCGCGATCTCTATTGCTTGAAACTCACCAAAGATCTTTCTTTTGGTGAAAGAAAACTGCTCGACACATCAAAGACCCTTCTGCTACGAGAACTTTGCACAGCACTTGAAAAGGAAGAAACCGTCGTTTGGGAAACCATCCAGGAGTTCTTTATCGAGGAAGAGGAAGGTACCAACAGTGAAGTGTCTCCCGCCTGACTTGGAGATCACTGTCGGCATAAATATAATAATTTGTCCGGATGAAACTGGAATGCGTTTTGATCAGGTTGTATCCTCCCGATTGGCGGGATGCTCCCGTGATTACGCAAGTCAGATGATAAAAACCGAACAAATAAGGTTAAATGGTAAAATTAAAAAACCAGGGCATCGTCTTCAACCGGGGGACCACATCACCGGCACGATTTTAATCCCTGTTGACCCCGACTTGTATGAAATCCAACCTGAAGCTGTCGATCTTGACATCCTTCATGAAGATTCAAGCCTTATTGTGATTAACAAGCCCCCCGGTCTTGTGGTACACCCGGCCCCAGGCCATTGGAACGGTACGCTTGTACATGGCATTCTCTACCATTACCCGGAAACAGAAAATATTGGAACGCCTGGCAGACCGGGTATTGTTCACCGCATTGACAAAAACACCAGCGGCATCCTGATCGTAGCAAAAAATGTAGAGGCACATGCCTACCTGACGTCACTGTTTAAATCGCGACAAATAAAAAAAACATATCTTGCGTTTGCTTATGGCAATCCCAAGGAATCA
>SLIE01000525.1 GCA_007135795.1 Desulfobacterales bacterium | reverse complement strand
TTGCCCTGGCAACTGCATGAGAACGCTTATATCTCTATGGCTTGCTTCAATGCGCCCTGTGATAAACGGCAGGGCCACAGGTCGCTTATCTACGCTTCGCCAAGAAGTTATAAGCAACCTCCAGCAATTGTTGCCACGGGTAATACCCGTCGCCACCCGGGAGAAATTGATCATTTTATATGGTCAGAGGGCAGCGGGTAGTATCGGCAACCAACAGAAACACCTTTCAACCCTTTACCGGGGATACAATCATGAGTAGATTCAAAAAAATACTGATCTCACTACTTATTGTTATCGTTATCGCAGCCACGGCAAGCGCCGGAGTGGTATATTATCTACTTAGAAGCTCACTTCCGGATCATTCCGCGGCTTTTACCCGGGAGATGGACGAGCCCGTTACGGTCGTTCGCGATGAACGGGGGGTGGCCCATATCCGCGCGGGTACTTTCCCGGGTCTCTTCTTCTCGCAAGGGTACGTACATGCCGATGAACGGCTGTGGCAGATGGAATTCAACCGCCGGGTGGTCCAGGGGCGACTTTCTGAAATTCTGGGTGAAGAGCTTGTCGGCACGGATCGCTTTCTCCGCACGTTGGGACTTTCGCGGGTGGCCCAGCGCGTGATCGACAAAACCTCTGCCGAGGGTCAGGCGGTAATGAGGCATTACGCCAGGGGCGTCAATGCCCGGATCGCGGAAGGACGGCTTCCGCCTGAAATGCGGATATTGGGGATACGGCCCGCGCCGTGGGAACCGGTCGATATTGCCGGTGTCCTGGCATTAATGAGCTATGACCTGGGGACCAACTGGCAGGAGGAATCCATTCGCATGGCACTTGCAGAAGTTCTCGACCCGAAGCTTTTCCAGGAAATCATGCCCCCTTATGACGATTGGGAGACCCCCGCGATATGGCGCAGGGATCAGGCACATCCGGGTGAGGAGGTGCACCATTCCCCCATGGAGTTGTTCGATCACACGGCGCTTGCCCAAATAGAAGCGTTTTTGCCAAAACTCGGCAGCAACTCCTGGGTAGTGAGTCCCGACAGATGGGCCGGTGAAACCGCGCTTCTGGCGAACGACCCGCACCTCACCCTTGGGCTCCCGTCCATATGGTTTGAAAACAGCCTCGCAATGAACGGGACCATCCGGGTGAACGGCTGGTCCATACCGGGGACGCCGGGAGTCGTAATCGGCCATAATGAAAAAATTGCCTGGGGGATGACCAATATCGGAGACACGCAGGATCTTTTTCTCGAGCGTCGACACCCGGAAGATCCCCACCGGTTTCTGTTTGACGACAAGTGGTACGCCGCCAAAGTGATCAAAGAGGAAATCCAGGTAAAAGGACGCGAGCAACCCGAGATAATCGAGGTGGTCATCACCCGAAACGGCCCGCTTATTTCCGAAAATCCCGCCATGAGCCTTAAATGGACCGCCAACCACATTGAAGCAAGTACCGTGGATGCCATCATTGGTATGAACAAAGCGGAAAACGGGGATCAATTTCGCAGCGCATTGGCGCATTTTACCGCACCCGTTCAAAACATTGTCTACGCGGATACCGACGGCAATATCGGTTTTCAAACCGCCGGGCTTCTTCCCATTCGAAAGAAAGGGAAAGGGCTGATGCCGTCGCCGGGGTGGGATGCTGAATACGGATGGGAAGGGTTTATCCCGGCTGACGAACTGCCGGCGTTATACAACCCGCCGCAAGGGTACATCATCACGGCCAACCACAAGGTAACGGGGGATGATTACCCGTATATTATCGCCATCGACGACGCTTCTCCCTACCGGATGATGCGCATCGAAGAGGTGCTTGGCTCGAGCGATTCGCTTACGCTCCGGGATATGATGAACCTGCAGACGGACTGGTACAACAAGCATGCCGCAGAGCGTCTCCCCCTGTGGCTGGATCTGGTGACAGAGCACGCGGAAAGATTTCCAGGCAGATATGATGACGTGCAAAGACGAGGACTTTCCCTGTTAAGCGAGTGGGTCGACAGCCCGGTCAGTGAACCAAAACAAGCTGCCCCGGCCATCTATGCCGTATGGTATCTCAACGTCATGGAAGATGTATTCAGGGATGCAATGGGGAATTCACTCTACCACCGCTTTATCGATAAAGGGTACATGGCTTTCAAGGCGCTCGACTATTTGCTTGAACAGCAGGAATCACAGTGGTTCGAAGATGACCTCGGCCACATGCTGGCAGAAAGTTACTGGCGCACCATCAACGATATAATACATATGCTGGGACCGGATCCGGAAACCTGGCAGTGGCAGAACCTGCAGAGCGTTTCCATCGATCATATCCTCGGCCAGAACAGGTGGCTCAGGCCCTGGTTCAGCCGCGGCCCCTACCCCTATGGTGGCGATTACGAAGCCGTGGGCCGGGCCGCCTACAGGCTCAACAATCCCTTTAATGTGCATTCCGCGGCAGGACTTCGTTTTATTGCGGTCATGAACCCCGAAATCGAAGTCCACGCCGTCATTGCGGGTGGTCAGTCCGGGCATTTCATGGCTGATCACTATGACGACCAGATACAAACGTGGCTGGATCGGGGTTATTTCCGAATAGAGACTCCTGTGAAATAGGTTTGGCAGCGTTTTAACAACAAAACGAAACACCCGGCACGAGACTTAACGGGCATGCTGTTTTTTGCAGCACTTTGAGACGATCATGATGCGTTGCTGTCTTGTTTTTCCTGAAAAAAGTCTTATTTTAAAAATACTGATGGCTTTGACAGCCTTTTACCATGATGGAATTGTAAAAAACCGGGCGTCTCGACACAGCGTTGTTTCTTTAGAAAACAAGTCAATGAGTACCCTTGGAGGAACTAAACCGTTACATCAGGTACGAACAGAAAAATAACTTCTGATTTCCTTAACAGCTAACACGCAACCCCACCTGTAACAAAATTTCTTACAGGGTCATTAAACGTAGTGCCGTTAACTTTAATCGAGAAACAAATACTTTACTTGCGTTATAAACTTTTGATATAGACTGGCTTTAATGAAATGGCTGAAAAAACGAACCTGCTATATCAGATTGCAAGTAAAAACGACCTATTGATTCAAAACCGTTGCGAATTACTTGTGAAAAAGACTTTTAAAGACGTATCATAATTCAAATCGAAACTTACAGCTGCAGCAAATAAACTCAAGGAGGGTGATATGGCCGACGAGAAGCGCAAAGAGGAACAATATGTATATGTCAAAGATGACAACAACAATGTATACGTATGCAAATTATCGGATCTGAAAAAACCTGACGAACTTTCCGAGGAGGAAAAAGATCTTTGCATGAAGCCACAAGGGGATGCCTGAGAAGAATCCGATGCGGATCCGCAATGTTGATTACTATATCTGTAGAACAGATGTATGTAACGCCATAACGGAGCTATTGATGGGTATTGACAAAAAAGATCACAAGAAGAAATCGTAAAGCCGATCGGGAACTGCCTGCGGGGGCATCCAGCGCCTGCAGGCAATATATTTGCCAGTGGATTGACCTGCAAATCCGTTACATTTTATCCTTGCCCCAGAACCGTGTAGAAGCAATGGGTCGCCAATCAAAAAAACCGATGGACCGGAACGTTATAACCATGCCTTCACTCTTGACAAATCAATTATCCTTTTTTTCCAACACGAAAAACATCCTGAATCTAATTAAATCTCGTTTCCCGGCGTCTGATGCCTCCCCGCATCAGTTTTCCCTCGAATCGATCAGACCAATGCCCGAATCGCTGCGAATGCCCCATTTTGATGCCATCATGCCGCTGGTTGCGTTAAATATAGACATCACATCGTTTGCAGAAATAGTCAAACATGCCGTGATCGCCGAATGGTTCGCAACCCCGCCAGCCAAAGCCGATAAAGCAACTATCCAGAAGAGTATTGAACAAATTGGTTCCCGATTGACGAACAAAGCCAGCCTTGAACTTTTTGCACAGGCGGTAGCAAACTATGACCAATACAAATTTTTTACCCAGTATGATTGGCGCATGGACCGCTGGGGAACATTGGCAGATATTCAAACAGTCGATGCATCAACCTTTCACGCACTCTCCCGACACATCGTGTTTACCAGCTTATGGACACCGCCAATACCTGTTCTCAGGGCCTTGGCAGAGGCTTTCCCATCTGTTCGGTTTGAACTAAGGTATCGCTATGAAGAAAGCGATACCTGGACCACCGAAGAAATTTTTCCACTCCGTCCCTGGGGGTATTGAAAATTTGGGATAAATTCCCGCTCACAAATGCACACGACATGGCCGATACGCCTCACTGTTTTGCCACCAGACCTGTATAACAATTTGTATCAACTTCTCTCGATGAATCCTGCATAAATTCGGGATCAACTACCGGACAGCGCTTTTACAGACAGTTTTCTGCGACCATGGGAGCATACATGACTGCATGTGCTGCACTTTCCTGAACAGCGACTTCCGTCCTGGCACATAAAGCCGCAACTCCCACACCCTGAATGCGGGTATACGCCGCTGCCGCTTATGCGGAAACCATATCCGTCAGAATTAACCGTAATGGGCGCAACGTGACGTAATAAAGTTTTATCAATAATATACTCAAAACCGTTGATCTCAAAGACCTCATCATTTTTTTTCGGTTTTTCAAGCGCCACACCAAAGCTTCGAATGCCGCATCCCCCCAGTTTAACAAAAAGACGAATTGGACTCTTTTCCTTATCATTGAAGTATCTGGTAACCATTTGGGAAGCTCGTGGCGTCACTACAATCTGATCCTGTTTCTCATCTGTTTCGTTTGAATCCCAGTTAGATCCAGCTTGTTCTTGTTGACTTCCTATCCCCATTTCTATCCTCCAAATATGAATATGTCATCATTCAACAATCCCTGAACATTTTTGGACTTTCATATATACATCAATCTTGCTTTCGGTACGGGTGATCTTTCTGATCATATCGACGGCACCCAGCACACATCAATAACATAAGACACTAATGCTATCAAACAAGGAGAGAAAAAACATTCGAATACCCGTGTAAAAAAATTGTTAAAGGGAAAATATGTATTTTTTGAATTCGCTATTGATAAATAACACCACGATAAAATGATTTAAGCCTGACGGAACATTTGAAATATTGAACGCTTCTCAACACTCATCCAGCTAAACCCGAAGGTTTTCATCGTTATTGATTTCAAGCAGTAATAATATCCTCTCATAAATAGCCTATTCCTTCTCGAGGGAATCGATCAGCATTGAAGATATGTTACATGCCAAGTTACATGTCATTTCATGATGAGAAGCGATCCGCCTGTTGACATATGACTTCTTTTGCGATAATTAAATATTTCAATTTCCATATAAATATAAAATATATTGCGGAGTTGCTTTAAACAATGTCAGATTTTGTTGTCATAATAATCCATCCACCAGCAGTATATGATTTCCGGCGTAAGCCTTTGTTTCCAGGAGCAATGGCTTCCACAGTGGAAAGGATGCAGTTTAACAAGGTTCCAATCGGAATGCTCAGCATCGCCGAATTCCTTGACCGCCATGGTTATAAAGTGATCGTAGACAATCTGTGTGACCGGATGATAACTATTCCCGGATTCGATGTGGAGCGGCACTTAAAAAGTTATTCCGCAAGGGTTTTTGCAATAGGTCTTAATTTTCAGCAGCATTCACAAGGCGCTGTTGAGATTGCCCGAATGTGCAAGAAACTGCACCCTGGTGCTCAAGTTATCATGGGCGGGTTGACCGCCACCCGGTTTCATACAGAAATCATCAGAAAATATCCGTTTGTCGATGGTGTAGTTCGCGCCGAGGGTGAAAAACCAATGCTGCAACTTATGCGTACCCTTGAGGCGCATGGCAGGATAACTGCCACACCCAATTTGACATACAAAGATAATGACGGAAAGATTTGTGTTTCTCCCCTGATGCCGGCAAGCAAGGATCTCGATGAATTCGAATTTACCCGTTTTGATCTTATTGACCCCAAGACCTCGATCTTCTTGCCGGATGAGACGAACCGATGGAGCCTTGCGGTCTGTCGGGGCTGCATCCACAACTGTGCCATTTGCGGCGGGTCAGCATATACTTACAAGAAATATATGGGGATGGCGCAACCTGCCTTTCGAAGCCCAGCAAAAATCGTTGCAGATATGAAGCAGATTATCAGCCAAGGGGTGCAATTTGTCGGCCTGTATCAGGACCCTCGCATGGCCGGGAAAAAATATTGGCAAACGCTGCTTGACACGCTGATAAAGGAGAAACCCGAATTTGAAAGGCTTTCGTTGGATCTTCTGGTGCCGGCTGACGAGGATTTTATACGAGAGATCGCAAAAATCGACCGACGGATAATTTTGCACCTTTGTCCGGATACTGGCTGTGATGCGATACGAAATCGGCTTGGCCGGCGTTATTCAACCGAAAAACTTATTGAAACCATAAAACTTTGCCACAAATACAGGATTCCGGTCACCAATTTCTTTTCCGTGGGTTTGGCGGGGGAGACCGAACAGGAAGTAAAGAAAACATGGAAGCTGTGGGCCGAACTAGATATGATGAATCATGAAGCAATGGCTCGAGGTGATTTCGGTGATATCGTCAACACCGTACCTATCGGTGGACAGGTGTTGGGACCAATTGTCCTTGATCCAGGATCACAGGCCTTTGACTCGCCTGAACAATTCGGTTACAAGCTTCTCTACAAAAACCTCGAGGACTATATCCACGGGCTGTCGCAACCTGTCTGGGATCAGTGGCTCAATTACGAAACCGAACATCTTGATCGCGACGCTATTGTGGATATTATCCACAAATCCATTGAGTTCACCATCGACCAACGAGAAAAACACGGATTTTTCAGCCCTCCCGAGGCTTATTATGAACGATGCCGCGTTGAGGCGGACCGTGTTATTATCCAGGAAACAAAAAACCTAATGAAGATTAAAGACACTCGAGAAAGAGAGATGCGAATCATAAGCATGCGCAGAAATCTTGATAATCTGGAGAAACAGAGAATGAGTTTTTTGGATTAATGGAGCAGTCTGTTTATCGTCGATACGATCAAATTTCATGGCGTCACCAAAAGTTCAGCTAACTTTTTTAAATACACTATATTGTAGAAATAACTACAAATAGATACTCTATAATGTGCCTAATCACCGTGTCTGCTTGTCTCAGCAGCGACCCGGGGCTCGGTTGTA
>SLIE01000463.1 GCA_007135795.1 Desulfobacterales bacterium | reverse complement strand
GTCAAGGTCAAGGACGGCGAAAATTTTAACCGCAGGAATACTGGACGTATTTTGAGGATTAAAATTTGAGCCGGACGCAGAGATTGGCGAAAAAGACGGTTTTCGTTCAGGCACTAAATAGCACTCTAACCTTAACATGGTTAATGCTGATGCCAATAGAATATGTCATTTTAGCACTGGGTTTCATTGTATGTTTCCACATGTCCTGGAACATCGGTGCAAACGATGTGGCAAACTCCATGGCCCCTGCTGTGGGGGCCAAGGCAATTACACTCCGCCAGGCTGTCATCATTGCGGGTATTCTGGTGATCATTGGCGCCACCTTTATCGGGTCTCATGTCACGGATACGATCCGGGGCGGTATCGTATCACCCCATGTTCTTGAAGATTCCCGGATTGCAATGATCGGTGCTTTATCGGCACTGATGTCCGCATCCCTGTGGATTTCCTTTGCCACCTGGAAGTCCATGCCGATATCGACCACGCACTCCATTGTGGGTTCCATGGTAGGGTTTGGGATTGCGACGGGTGGTTTTGGCGTTATAAACTGGGGGGGGCTGAGCGCTGTGGTCGGCAGTTGGATAATATCGCCGGTTTTCAGCATGGCAATTGCGTTTATCATGTTCAAAACCATCGTCAAGTTTGTACTTTCCCGCTATGACCCATTTTCCGATGCCCTCAGGTTTTCTCCCGTCTTTATCGGTCTGGCCGTATTCGTGGTGGTGATGTCGTTTCTGTTCAAAACACCCATGGGGACGGCCATGGCTGTGGGGGAAATCACCGCGCTTCTGGTTGCTTCGGTCATTGGTGTTGCAGGCGGTTTCGGCGGTCGCAATCTTTTGCGCCGGCATTTTTCAAAGCCGGGGGCGTCCCGGGATCCGGAGATGGTATTTCGCATGATCCAGATCGGCACGTCATGTTACGTGGCACTTGCGCTTGGCGCAAACGACGTGGCGAATGCCATCGGTCCCCTGGCACTGATTTATTCCCTGGCGAGGGCCGGAGAAGTGGCTGCCCAGGTTCCCGTGCCGTATTACCTGTTACTGTACGGTGGCGTGGGCATTGCAATCGGTATCGCCATGGGCGGCGCAAAGGTCATCCGGACCGTTGGCGAGCGGATCACCATCCTCACCAACACGCGCGGTTATGCAGTTACGTTTGCCGCGGCTACCACCGTGCTTTTGGCCTCGAAACTCGGGTTGCCGGTATCCACATCCCACGCAGCCGTGGGCGGTGTCATGGGTATCGGGCTTGCTCGCGGCATGGAATCGGTTAATTTCGGTATTGTTTCTAAAATCATGCTGTATTGGGTCCTGACCGTCCCTGTGGCAGCGATTACTTCCATGATCATTTTTAAATTCCTTGAATTGATTCTATAGCCAGGAGATCGTATGCGTATCCCTTTTTTTTCAATGCTTACCCATTCCCCTTTTGACGCGTTGCAGGAACATGCGGAAAAAGTCAAAGAGTGCGCCTGGGCTTTCCAGCAAGCTATAGAATGTTATGCATCCGTAAGATGTGATGCTTTTGAGGAGCACCGGCAGCAGGTGATCACCCTGGAACACGCCGCTGATAGCATCAAACGCGACATCCGGAGTCATCTGCCGAAAAACATGATGCTGCCCGTCGAAAAATTTCAGCTGTTCAGATATTTGAGGGAGCAGGACAGCGTTCTTGACGCCGTTCAGGAAACACTCAACTGGTTATCCTACAGACCGGACACCGGCATACCGGAAGCCCTCGAGAGGGATTTGTTCCTTCTCGTGGATGCTGTGGTGGAGCCCACCGAGGAGCTCAGTCGGATGGTCGGAGAGGCGAGGATTTATTTGAGAACGTTTTCTGAAAAACAGCGCGAAAAAGTTAAGACAATCATTGCCAATATCCGGCAAATGGAGCATGAGGCCGATCAGCGGGAACATGCCCTTTTGCGAAAGGTTTTCGAGATTGAAACCGATCCCGTAATGGTGCTGCATATGCTCAAGCTTGCCGAAATAATCGGCTCCATTGCAGATCATGCTGAAAACGCAGGCGACATGATGCGGGCAATGATTGCACGGTAGAAAGGCACTGCCGGGAAAGATTCAACGGAACCCGGTTTCATTTTGACGGTTTTTTCGGTGCGTCATCCAGCATTATGCCAAGCCAGCGTGTGTCGTCATTGCTCTCCATCGTAATTTTGAAGATCATGGTAAGGGGGACCGAAAGGATCAATCCCACAGGTCCGAAGACCCATCCCCAGAAAATCAGGGCAAGAATTACGACCAGCGGAGACATCCCGAGCCCGCCGCCCATTAACCGGGGCTCGAGCAGGTTGCCAATGACCATGTTGACCACTCCAAAGCCCACCCCCACCATAACCGCATGCCACAGGCCAAGCTGGACCAGGGCCATCAGAATAGCCGGAATTGCAGCAACAAGGGAACCTATTTTAGGGACAAAGTTAAGCAAAAAAGCGAGAAACCCCCATAAGGGCGCGAATTCGACCCCCTGGATCATAAGCCATATCGTTATCGATACCCCTGTTATCACGGCGACAACGGTTTTTATCGCCAGGTAGCGTTTCACACTGTCTGTAACACGCTCCATCCCCTGTAAGGATTTCCCCGGATGTTCAAAGGCAGCCTTGATCTTGTTTGGCATGCCGGAAACTTCCAGCAGGATAAAAATCACGATCACCAGAATCAGGAAAAAGTTGGTGAGGGCGGCGGTTAAACCTGTCAGAAACTGTCCCACCACTTGCATGGCCATGGATGGATCAAGGTGCTCTTCGATCATATCCTGGGAAACCTCGATATTGTATCTCTGAAGAAAATCAACAATGAAAGCAGAATATTCAAGAAACTGATCTTCGTATTCGGATATTGTCTCGGTAAAATCCGCGATATACCCCCCGAGAACAACTACGATCCAGTACCCTGCTGCGAAAAGAAAGACCATAATTACGGAAACAGCTATTAATTTGGGGACTTTTCGCTTCTGCATCCAAAGCAGGGGAGCTGAAAAGATTATGGCAATTAATATGGACAACAGAAACGGTACCAGGATCTCCGCAGCTGCCCGCATTCCCGCAATGATAATCACGAAGCACGCCGCTATCATCATGATTCGCAATTCGCGGGAAAGTACGGTTTGAGTTTCCATGATATGCCTCCTTTACTGGCGCTCACATGTATGAGATCAGATCCGGGTTTGATATACGCGATGATTCAATTATTAATTTAGTGCCTGAGCAAAATCCTTGCCAGCCGTTTGATGCACGGAAAGCCGTGCATCGGTCCGAAGACATTCTTGTAAAAGCGCATGTTTCTGTCTATGCGGCCTCCACCACAAGTTCATGGCCCAGTTGCGCGATATCCTGTCGCAGGTTGGCATGAGCGAAGCGAATGGTTCTGCGGGCAGCGTGTTTGACAGGTTGAAATACAATTTTACATTCTTAGTAGCAGTTTTTTCATTACCCGCGCGCAATGCAGCAATTCTGAATCTTTCCCGGCAACCGCGGCGCTCTGGGGCTTTTCGCGCAGTCATTCGGGCGCCAGGATTGAAATTACTTAAACAGGGAGGCAATATCATGGCCGATGTGAGGGACTACTGTGACAAGACACACAAGCGACTGGTCGGAATAAAGGCCGGTTTGTACGATGTGCTCGGAGAAGCTGAAAAACAGTTGGACCCGTCCCACGTCAAGGAAGTGAAGCAGTTGAAATCACTGGTTGAAGATATCGAAAAGAGCCTGGAGGAACTGTCCGCTTACTGTCCGGCAGACTGGACGCCCAACAAAAAAGACCTGGACGACAACATGGCGCGTCTCTCCCAAGCGCTTGGCCAGATGGCCGATAAGCTCAATGTTACCGTGCCGGATACCACGGCATGGATTTGATGGCAAGCGGACCCTGGGTGTTATGATTTTCCGGTTGTGCGCTCTTTTCGGGGGGATGATGCTTCCCGTTGCCTGCTTTCTGTTCGCATGCGGAACAGGTGAGCAAAACGATCCTCCTTTGCTCACGGTGTGGATCCACTCGGCGCAACCCGCGGAGCGCCAGACCATCAGGGACCAAATCCGGCGGTTCAATGCAGAAGAGGAAGAATACCAGGTGCACCTGACCATCATCCCGGAAGATGAATACAATGGTCAGGTGCAGGCCGCGGCTGTTGCGGGCGACCTGCCGGATCTGTTGGTTTTCGATGGTCCCTATGTTTACAATTACGTGTGGCAGGGGATTTTGATCCCCCTGGGGCCATTGCTTCCCGATGTCATCATGGATGACCTGATTCCGTCCCTTGTCACCCAGGGAACCTACCGGGACACGTTTTACTCGGTGGGTACGTACGATTCCGGTCTTGGGCTCTATGCCCGGAAAAGTCATCTGGATGAAATCGGGGCCAGAATTCCACACGGTCCGGAAGACGCCTGGTCCATCGATGAGTTCGATGCCATCCTGGCCGCCCTGGCCGATGCCGGGCCGAACGGGCGCGTCCTCGATTTGAAGCTCAACTACCAGGGAGAATACTTCACCTACGCATATTCGCCGATTCTTCAGTCAGCCGGGGCCGATCTGATTGACCGGCGCGATTACCGGAAAACCAGCGGAGTTTTGAATTCGCCGGCCGCGGTGGCGGCCATGATGCGGCTCCAGCGGTGGTTCGAGGCCGGTTATGTGGACCCCAATCTCGACGACGCGGCATTCACCGAAGGACGGGTGTCGCTCTCCTGGGTCGGTCACTGGGAGTATTCCCGGTACCATGCGGCGTGGGGTGATGACGTGGTAATCCTGCCGCTCCCCGATTTCGGCACAGGGAGCCGGACCGGGCAGGGATCCTGGAACTGGGGAATCACCCGGTTTTGTGGAAATCCCGAGTGGGGGGTCCGGTTTTTGAGATTCCTGCTCCAGCCCGAAGAGGTGCTGGCCATGTCCCGGGCCGATAGTGCGGTGCCGGCCACGAAAACCGCCATGGAAAAATCTCCTCTATACCGGGAAGGGGGCCCGTTGCGGTTGTTTGCGGTTCAATTGCTCGAAGGATACGGCGTGTCGCGTCCCCGTACGCCGGCTTATCCTGTCATCACCTCGGTATTTTCGGACTCATTTCTGGACATCCGCCACGGCGGCGATGTCAAAACCATTCTGGACAGGGCTTCAACGATCATCGACCGGGACATAGCGTTCAACAAAGGGTATCCGGATTAACGGCCGGAGGTCAAGCCTCTGCCACTGTTGGGCAAACCTGGTAGGTGGGGCTGGATGATGCGAGGCCCAGCAAAAGGGTTTTCAGAAAATTCTCAGGGGTTTGTCGCCAATGAGCGGACGGTTTCGCAAGTATCTCCATGTGAATGCCTCGGATGCCGCTGCCTGGGGGATGGCCGGGCCGGCACTGGCCGGGATCTGCATATTCATCCTGACCCCGTTTCTGCTGGCCGTATTCCTGTCGTTTACAAACCTGGCCCTTGGTTCCCCATTGCCCCTCGAATTTGTGGGGTTTCGTCAATACCGGGTCATTTTCACTGACACAGGCTTTTCGCGGGCGCTTCTGAACAATCTTCTGTTCCTCACAGGAATAGTCCCCACACAGACCCTGCTGGCGTTGATGCTTGCCCTGATGCTCAACCAACGGCTGAAGGGAATTGCCATTTACCGGACGTTATTTTTCATGCCAGTGGTATTTCCCATGTCCCTGATCGCTGTTATCTGGACCCTTATCTACGCGCCCGGACCGGACGGTCTGATGAACACCTTTCTGGGAATTGTCACCTTCGGAGCCTGGGAGCCCAGGGATTTCACAAACCACCCGCACCTGGCATTGCCGGCCATCATGCTCCTTTCGGTGTGGCAGGGGGTGGGCTTCCAGATGGTGGTGCTCCTTGCAGGACTCCAGGGGATACCTGAAAACCTGTACGAAGCCGCTGCCATAGACGGTGCCGGACGGTGGTCCCGGTTTGTCCATGTCACGCTCCCGGGGCTGCGAAATCCCCTGATTTTCGTCATTATCATCACATCGATCCTGTCGTTTCGCGTATTCGACCAAGTACGGATCATGACGCGCGGCGGCCCCCGCAATGCGACCACGACAGTGGTTTTCGAAGCTGTCCGGGTCGGTTTTGACCGGGGCCAGGTGGCCATGGGTGCGGCCATGTCCGTGATCTTTTTCCTGATTGTTTTACTCATCACGGTGATTCAGCGCAGGCTGCTCAAACAGGAGGGGGTGCAGTAAATTGGAAAAGCGGGCTGTCATTCCATCATTTGCCAATTACTTTATCATGGGGCTTTTGGCCTTCGTGTACGTGACACCTGTTTTATTCATGATCGTGGGGAGTTTCAAGCCTGACATGCTGGTATTGCCGGAAGCCGGCACGTGGCGGGGGATTTTCCCGGTGACGGTAAGCCTCGAAAATTACGTGTCGGTGTTCGAACGGGTCGCCTTTGAGCGTTTCATGTTCAACTCGGCAATAATAAACGGGTTGATCGTGGGGCTGGGGCTCCTTGTCAACGCCCCGGCCGGGTATGCACTGGCGCGTCTCCGGTGGCGCGGTCGCCAGGTTGCCCTTGGATTCGTGCTGACGCTTATGGTCATACCCTTTGAAGCGATTGCGCTGCCGTTGTTTTACCAGGTCACGGTAATGGGATGGCGTGACGACTACCTGGTCCAGGCGTTTCCGTTTGTGGCATTCCCCCTGTCCATATACCTTTTTTACAGTTTCTTTCTTTCCATGCCGAAGGAACTGGAAGAAGCGGCATACATCGACGGGGCGGGAATTTTCAGGACGTTTTTCACCATTGTCGTCCCCAATGCCAAACCTGCCTTTGCCAGTGTGGCAATCGTCACCTTGCTCATGTTCTGGGGGATGTATTTGTGGCCGCTCCTGGTAACGGCAGGACCGTCGGTTCGTCCCCTGCCACTGGGAATTGCGACATTTTACACCCTGCCACCCCTGCAATGGGGGGATATCCTGGCTTTCGGGGTGATGATGGTCATGCCGGTGCTGGTCGTGTTCCTGATTTTCCAGAGATGGTTTGTCCAGGGCGTTGCATCGACCGGCGTCAAGTAGGGGGAAGAGGCATCAATTGATCATCGATGCAACAACGTCAACGCAACAACATCAATACAATCATTGGCCCGCATTTCCTGGATGGAGAAAATGGCTGACGTAACCTATGTACAGGTGGACAAGTACTTTGGAGACACCCCGGTAATCCGGGATTTCACGCT
>SLIE01000209.1 GCA_007135795.1 Desulfobacterales bacterium | reverse complement strand
TATTCTCTGTGTTCTCCGTGGTAAAAATTCCGCAGCTTATTTTTGAAGCAGGCTTCAAAGATTCAGGAGAAATAAATCGAAATGCAGGATTTAACTTAACGTAAAGATTATTTTAAAGCGTTTGATGCGTTTACGAGTGCCATTGGTGCAACCCGACATCAGGACGAAAATACCTTTCACAAACTGTTAGTCTGGATTCAATAGATTTTACTTTTTTTCGTCTCTTTCGTTCATTCTGTAATCTCTATTTTTTGTTTGAAGTCGATGCTCAGACACCACCGAAAAATTAACTGTTTTTATTTTTGCCATACAAATACAGATATCCAATTTCTCATTCTTTTACAGTTCATTTAAACCCAAGGAGAACGTGACAATGGCACAACTGATTGCGGATCGCAGGGATGTCGATTTCGTCCTGCATGAGCAAATGAAAGTAGGCGAGCTTACCAAACACGAAAAATTCGCAGAATTTAACAAAAAGACAGTAGATATGATCGTGTCGGAAGCGAGAAACCTGGCGATCAAGGAAATGCTGCCGACCCAGAAAGAATCCGACGAGATCGGCTGCACCCTTGAAAACGGGGTCGTCAAGGTTCCCGAGTGTTTTCATCGCGTAAACAAGCTGTACAAGGAAGGCGAATGGCTGGCCATGATCGATGATCCCGAGTGGGGCGGCCAGGGAATGCCGAAAACCGTCTCTCTTGCTGCGGAAGAATACTTCATCGGGGCCAACCCTTCTTTCATGCTCTACCACGGCCTTTCCCACGGCGCGGCCAATCTGATCAACACACTGGGTACCGACGAGCAGAAAAAAGCCTGTCTCGAAAAACTCTATTCCGGCGAATGGTCCGGAACCATGCTCCTTACCGAGGCGGCTGCCGGATCAGACGTGGGGGCACTGGAAAGCACTGCCACCAGAAACGCAGACGGAACCTTTTCCATTACGGGCACCAAGATATTTATCTCCGGTGGCGAGCAGAACATGGTGGACAACATCATTCACCCGGTTCTCGCCCGCATCGAAGGGGCCCCTCCGGGAACACCCGGCATATCGCTTTTTCTGGTACCCAAGTACCGCATCAACCTGGACGGGACCCCCGGGGAATTCAATGATGTCGTCTGCACGGGGATCGAAGAGAAAATGGGGCTTCACGGCAACAGTACCTGTACATTGACGCTGGGGAGCAAATGCGATTGCATCGGCACCCTTATCGGCCAGGAGAACAAGGGGATGCGTGCCATGTTTCTCATGATGAACGAGGCTCGTCAACTGGTTGGATTACAGGGTTTCGCCGTGGCAACCGCATCCTATTGCTACGCCCTGAATTATGCCCGTGAACGCATCCAGGGGAAACACATGCTCGCAGGGAAGGACCCCAACGCAAAACCCGTCCCCATCATCGAGCACCCGGATGTCCGCCGCCAACTCATGACCATGCGGGCCTACGTGGACGGCATGCGCAGCCTCATCTACTACGGCGGTATGGCCCACGATCTCGAAGTATTGGCTGAAACACCCGAGGAAAAGGAAAAATACGCGGACCGCAGCGCTATTTTGACTCCCATTATCAAAGGATATATAACAGATAGAGCACTCGAGGTCACCAGCCACGGGATACAGATATACGGGGGGTACGGGTACACAAAGGAATACCCGGTCGAACAGCTCATGAGAGATGCCCGTATTTTCCAGATCTATGAAGGGACCAACGGCATACAGGCCATGGATTTGATGGGGCGCAAGCTGGGGATGAAAAAAGGCCAGCCGTTCATCGACTACCTTGGTGAAATGCGAAAAACCGTCGATGCCGCCAAACAAACAGAAGGACTTGAAACATTGGCTGCCCGCGTGGAAACCGCCGTAAATCGCCTGTCGGAGACGGCCGCCACACTTGCCGGAGCCGCGGCATCGGACAAGGTGTTGAACGCTTATGCGTTTGCTCACCCGTTTCTGGATGTCACCGGCGATGTCACCATGGCATGGATGCTCCTGTGGAGAGCCGAGATCGCAGCGAAAAATCTCAACAAAGCCGTCGGTAGCATGGACCTGGCGACACTCACCGAAAAAGCGGCAAAAAACAAGGACGTGGCGTTTTACCTGGGCGTCTGCAAAACCGCCGAATTTTTCATTATGAACCTGCTCCCGGCCACCATGGGCAAATTCGATGCCATCGGTGATATCAACGGTGCTGCTGTAGAGATCCCGGACGTTTCCTTCGGGTCATAACAAGCAGCGCCAACCAACAATTACGAAGGGAAAAACAGGCCCGTCAATCGGCAACCCAGGCCTGTTTTTCCCTTTGTTATTACGAGCCGTCTCAAAAAAACCCATCTGTCATGTTATGATAAAAAATCAAGTTGCGTATGTTGGCCTGAACTTGAATGTTGGGCTGAGCGCATAGGTTGGTGCTGAGCGAGAGTCAAGCCCGACACCCACCAGCATGCAATTTATATTTCCATAGCGCGATTTTGATTTCGGCTGTTTAGCGCCGACTACCATTGATCTATGTGTTTAATCAGATTAAGGGACATTTATTTGAATTCGCTTAGCTCAGTGCCAACCAACGAGGGCGGCCCGATCTTCCATTTTTTTAGATAGCCTATAGATAGGAACCTTATCCCAGGGAGCAATCTTTAGTAAACCTTACAATTGACGCCCAAGCCGAATTTGCCCATTTTTCGATTGTTTTCTCCTTGACATGATATTTAGCCTTCTATATATAATGTATGCTATTTAGTGTCATCTAACAAATGGCTAAGTTTGAGCAATCTTATCCGCCGCTAACCGCTGGTCGGTTCAATTTTTCGTATAATCGGATCTATTCTCGCCAAAAACATTCTGACCAGAAAGCGGATATTTAATCAAATAAAAAAAGCTTCAACAACATAACCGCAAATACTATGGATATATGATCATGTCAGACCAGGTCAACCCGCCGGTACGATTGAAAGGTGTTGGAGACAGATTATGGATTACCTTTGACGCCACCCTCCCCCTGGAGGAATTGAAAAAAGAGATTAACCGTCCCTTTGAACGGCTCAATCAACTTGCGATCAATGCCCGGATCATACTCGATGCCGGAGAGCAGGGAGCGGACGCCACTATAATCAACGAACTCGGGGGCTACTTAAAAGAAAAGTTCCATGTAGGAAAAGTAACAGGCCCCCCTGAAAAGCCCCAACAGGACGAAACCCATAAACGTGCCGGAGATCTTTCCAATGCATGGCACAACCATCGCAGTGAAGCGCTGATCATCGCGGGGCGCGTCCGTTCCGGACAGAAAATCCAGGCCGAAAAGCACCTTGTCATCATGGGTGACCTGAACCCCGGCGCCGAAGCAATTGCAGGCGGAGATATCATCATTCTCGGTACGCTTTTGGGAACCGCAATTGCCGGGCAGCCGGATAATGAATCGGCGATCATCATGGCCATGGATTTCAGACCCACCCAGATCCAGATCGGCGGACTTGCCGCAGCCGGTGATGCAAGTACCGGGAACAAGGGTAAAACCCCTGAATTTGCAAAAATTGAACAGAACAAGATCATGGTAATGGATTATAACACCGAGAATCCATTTAAACGGCTCGCCTGGCCCGAAGTGCGCTAAGTGAGACCGTTTTTTATACATCCACCCGTGATCCTATTGGTCAGCGGGTCGTTTCAGCCGAATATAAATTGAATTTGTGGGCATTTCGGCTCTTGAAAACAGAATAAGACAGTATACAATTTATTTCGATAAAGAGGTGAAACGTGGAAGGTAAAATCGTTGTGGTCACATCAGGAAAAGGCGGGGTCGGTAAAACCACCGTCACTGCTTCATTGGGTGCGGCCCTTGCTCTTCAGGGGAAACGGGTCGCCGTAGTGGATATGGATATCGGGCTCAGGAATCTGGATGTGGTAATGGGGCTTGAAAACAGAATCATTTTCAATATCGTGGATGTGGTTCAGGGAAAATGCAAACTGAAACAGGCGACTATAAAAGATCGTCGCATTAACAATCTCTACCTGATCCCCGCCTCCCAGAGCGACGAAAAAGACACCATAAAACCGGAAAACATGAAATGGCTTTGCAATAAACTGAAAAAAGAATTCGATTTTACGCTCCTTGACTGTCCGGCCGGCATTGAGCAGGGGTTTAAAAACTCGATTGAAGCGGCTGATGAAGCGATCGTTGTCTGCATGCCGGAGATTTCTTCGGTGCGGGATGCGGACCGCGTCATCGGTTTACTCTACAGCCGTTCTATCACTCCCAAGCTGATCGTAAACCGGATCATCCCGAAAATGGTGGAGAGAGGTGATATGCTCAGTCACCAGGACGTGGTGGATGTCCTTTCCATCGAACTGCTGGGACTTGTTGAAACCGATGAAAACATCGTGGTTTCCGCAAACACCGGATTGCCGGTGGTCATGCAGAAAGATTCGAAGGCCGGCAAATCGTTTATTGAAATCGCCATGCGGATGAACGGCCATCCGGATCTTCCCATAGAAGACCCCACGGCCCCCAGGTCGTTGTGGAAAAAACTCAGCGGCAAAATCAGCCGGAAAAGCAAGGTGCAAATATCATGATGTTCAATGCGCTCTTTAAAAAACTGATGAACCGGGGGGAAGACAGCAAGGAAGTGGCAAAAAAACGCCTGAAATTCGCCCTGGTCTATGACAAACTTGAAATAAAGGACGAAATGCTCGAAGATCTTCAACGAGATCTTATGGAGGTCATCTCACGATATTTTGAGATCGACCGGAAGCAGATGTCCCTCGATATCGAACGTGCCGAAGGAACTTCCGCACTGATTCTGAATACACCTATTCTGGCGGCCCGGCATAAAAAGCCGCAGCAAAACAATCCGCCGGCATAATGTGCGCCTGCGAGGGTAAAGCGGTCAAACTGCTTTTGAATCGAACAGTCCGATGTTACGGGTTCGAACATCTCAAGAATCGGGAAGATACTTCTCCATAATCAACAAGTGAAGATCTTCCCCGATGGAGAGACCAAGATCGATGAACTGGGGTCCATAAATACGACCGGTCGGTGTTCGAAATGTGTCACGAATTTTTCGCAGAAAAGACATTCCTTTGGGGTAGTGTTTCATAAAGACCTCGATTGACACATCCATGCAATTGACCATGGACCAGACCGTCTGGGTGAAGTTTTCAGGCCCCCACCGGAACTTGTCCGCGTCATACAGGCAGTTCGAGAGAAGGTCGCCTTCGCTTGTGTCGCTTTCATCATTCACCCCAAAAGCCTCGTGGTTCGCGATCGCCAGGCATATATCCGCAATATCCTTCTCTGAAAACCCTTGCTCCAGCAAAACCTTTTCCGCCACCACGGCCCCTACCCGCGCATGCTGCTTTTGTCTGCGGCAGATATCATGGAGCAGTCCCGCGCAATGGGCCAGATGGAGCATGTGCAACAGCCTTTCATCCGTATACCCGGCGCTTTCCCCTTCAATCAGGATCAGCACACCTGCATCCAGGGCCACTTTTCGTGCGTGATCGATACCATGGCCGTAGTTATTTTCTATATTTTCAAATATATAATTATGAATTACCTTGGTGTTGGGATCAGACGCAAATGTCAGGCAAGACCGTTCGACCTGCCTGCCAAAATGGCTATAAAAATCAGGGGGCGGATATTGACGGGCAATCTGAATGGCTTCAATTTGAAGTTCGCGAAATATTTTTTTCATTGATGTCAATTTATCAGAAAATGCAATTTTACTCAAGCGATGCCCTTTGCAGATTATTAGCGGTCCCGGACGCCCATAAAACCAAAAGCATTGCCCACGGAACACACGGAAAAAGTGCGGAAAAAAATCAAGGACAAAAACTCAAAGGCGGTTATGCCTTCGGCTAAGGGCAGAATCTCCAATGCCTGACGACAAAGAGTTGCTTTCTTAATATCCACACTATCGCTTCTCCGCCGGAGGCAAAGATTTTTCGCTTTTGCCTTTCGCCCTTTTTCCGCCCTTTTTCCGTGTGTTCCGTGGGCAACGATTTTGACTTTAAAGCGCCACCCCGAAAACCGCGGCCGCATTTTCGCCCAGAATCTTTTTTGCCGCGGCCTCCCCTACTCCGGATTCCTCGAGTTCCCGGAAATACCTTCCCGGGCCGATCAGCGGGTAATCGGTCCCGAATAAAACCTTGTCTTCCCCTGCCAGCTCCATGGCAACCCGGTAAATATCCGGTCTGTATAAAAAACATGATGCAGCCGTGTCAAAATAGACGTTTTTCAAACTTTCACGCACCTCTTTTTTGAGAAGCGTATAGAAAAAGATCCCCCCACCCCAATGCCCCAGGATCAACCGGTTGTCCGGATATGTTTTCACAAGATGATAAATCTGTGCCAGCGTGTTATCACTCTTGCCAGGGTAAAAGTGGCCGACCGGTTCATTGGTGTGAACCAGAACCGGCAGATCCCGTTTTTTACAAAGCGCCATTATCGTTTCCAGGCTTTCAACCGCTTCGGCCGTGATACCGCCGTTGCCATAGAAAGCGATTTCCCCCACCCCGGAAAAGCCATTGTCCAGACATCTTTCAACTTCTTTTCCGGAGGCTTCGGAATACGGGTTTACGCAGCACAACCCTTTCAGCCGATCCGGGTAATCGGTTATTGCCTGCAATATGTAGTCATTGTGTTTTCTGCACGTATCCTCACTGATCCATGGAAACCCGCAAATTACCGAAATATCAACACCGTTATCCTCCATGGAATCGATCAATTCACGCGTTCCGATCATTTTGGCCTTTTCATCCCGGTAAAGCAGCTCAAAGGCCGGTTCATCCCCAATGTATTTTCCCCGGTGCTCGCGGATGTCTCTGGGAAACAGGTGTGTGTGAACATCAATAATCATCATTCATCCTTTCGGTATTAACCTGCTCGACCGGCTATGGTCCCGGTGGAAACAGCCGACCAATGTGATTGGTAAAACATAGTTTGCCCGCATTGCAACAACGCCGCAATCTTTTTTTAGTTTCCGTGCAATAACAATCGATGAGACAGGGAAACGAATACTTGCCCCACCCATTTTATTCACTTACAATATAGTCACGATCACCTGTCAGGCTGGCGTTCAACAAATTACAAATTACGAGGCCCGGAGATGAAAGCAACACCAGACATCATCATTCGTGAAGTGGCCCTGAGGGACGGTCTTCAATCTGAAAAAAGATTTGTCACCACAGATAAAAAACTCGAGCTGATCGAAGCGCTGTCACAAGCCGGCGTAAC
>SLIE01000148.1 GCA_007135795.1 Desulfobacterales bacterium | reverse complement strand
GATCAGGCGATCGCCGGACTGAGGATTCAGGCCGGAGGAAAGTCCGAACACCACAGGGCAGGGTGCTCCATAACGTGGAGTCACGGCAACGTGAAGGAAAGTGCAACAGAAAGTATACCGCCTCGCTCTTGCGGGGTAAGGGTGAAACGGTGCGGTAAGAGCGCACCAGTTCCCCGGGCGACCGGGGAAGCTTTGTAAACCCCACCCGGTGCAAGACTAAATAGGGAAGCGTTCGAGGGCGGCCCGTCCGAAGCTTCCGGGTAAGTCGCTAGAGGTACCGTGTTAAATCGGTATCCCAGATGAATGATCGTCGCCTGTTTTCAGGGTAACCTGATCTGCAGGAACAGAATTCGGCTTACGAACCGTACCGACCGCATTTTTACTTCGGGGTAATTATCGATATTCCGGATATTTTTACCGTGGAAAGTGTGTTTACAGAAGGTTGAATGGCTCGAAATGGTTTTTACCTGGTATTCCCGGCATCGACGTATTTTTAAAATTAAATGGCGATTTTTAAATGGACACCACAATTGAAAACAAAAATGTTTGTGATCTTTCTTTTGCTGAAAGGGTAAAATTTTATTCGCGTCCTTATCTTCGATCTCTTTTATATGTCAGCATGCAGGATCAATCCAGGAACCTGTTTACGAAAAGTCTTTATTCAAAATTGATCACAAGCTCGCATTTACTTGAGGATCTGCTGGATTTTCATGGCGCCAAGAATAATTCCAACTGGTATTTTTACCGGGAACTTGCAGCTGCTGTGAGACATCTGAGTCTTGCCGGTTATTCCCAGAAGCATATTCTGAATCGCCTCGTGTTCTATGACATAGACCGAAAAGAAGATTTCAGAAAATACGGTGAGATTGTACTCGATTTTATCAATGGCGCACTGATTAACCTGGCACCCGTCATTATGGAAGAAGCCAGGCGGCTGGCGGCATTCGACGAACTCGAGGCACCCCCTGCCACCCGATTTCCGGATGTCGTAACCGGTGAAATGCTGGAATATGACATCGATGACGAGGATAAGGATCAACAGCAGGATAATATCGTGAGGGTGGCGAACGAGTTTCTTTCCATCGCGGAGGACTTTGACACGTACGAGTTTTATGAGGCTTACGATCTGGAAGGTCTGAAAGACCTGGTTCCCGAAAAGGTCAATGAAGTATCGATCCGGCGCTTTGAGATGCTGGTCCACAATCTCCAATCTTCCTTTGACACTTACGTTATTCACGGTGGGTTCAGGTTCGGCAATCGCCGTTTGAAACAATTTCGCTCCTATTTTTCCGTTATCTTTCATCTGCTCCAGATCATGGGACGCTTTCTGCATTTTTACGAACGTCACCTGATCGAGGTCGGCTATAAGAGTATTTACAAGGAAGTCCGCGAAAAACTGTCCACCCTTGTATCCCCTGATCTTTTGCTAGATTGCACCATCAATTATGGGCTTCATTTTGTAAACCACTACTTTACGACCGGCCGTGACGTGGCTTCGGAGATTCTGAAAGAACATGTTCAAAAAGGGATGATTCGCGTCCCCATCCCCAAAGATCTCGGGTTCCATTGCCGTCCCAGTCTCCTGGTGGCAAAACTTGTCCAGAAATACGGGGGGCAGGTCGAGATGGTGGTGAACGGGGATCGCTTCGATGCCGGCAGCGTTCTGGATATCCAGTGGGCTGGCGGAAAAATTCAAAAAGAAAAAATCGAGGAAGTGATTTTTGAAGGAGATGTGCGGGCGCTTCGGGATATCGAGATTCTCGCGGACGTGAATTACGGTGAAGATCGTATGGGCAAGGGCATATCGCTTCCCCGGGATCTGCATTACCTGCGATGATCTTACATACCAGGCAGAATAATTGATGGCATCTGCGATTATAGTGGCCGCGGGGAGCGGACTTCGCATGAAAAGCGCCCGGCCGAAACAATATCTGGAGCTGGCGGGGCTGCCGGTGCTCACCCGGACACTTATGGTTTTTGATGATCATCCGGGGATTGAAAATATCTTTCTGGTGGTGTCACCCGGAGAAATTGAATTCTGCCGCGAGAAGATTCTGTCAAAAGCGCGGTGGGAAAAAGAGATTATCCTTGTACCCGGTGGGAAAGAGCGTCAGGATTCCGTGTACGAGGGGTTGAAGGCTGCGGGGGGATATATGGAAGACGATGACATAATCCTCATCCATGACGGGGTTCGGCCCCTGGTAGCACAGGAATTGATAACCGCATGTATCGCGTGTGCCGAAAAATCAGGTGCTTGTATCCCGGGGATCCCCGCGTCGGATACACTGAAGCAGGTGAATTCGGACGGGATGATCGTTTCCACCGTATCCCGGGAAAACATCTGGTTCGCCCAGACACCGCAGGCATTTTCACTCAAACGGATCCGTGAAGGGTTCGAATATGCGTTTGCAAACCGGCTGTCGCTGACAGATGATGCGGCAGTGCTTGAAATGTATGGCTTGCCGGTACGGATGATACCGGGGAACCGAAACAATATTAAAATTACAACCCCGGAAGATCTTCATATCGCGGCGGCCCTGCTCGAAAATATTGAGAAATGACAAGATACTTGTATTCGAACGGTTCACTGCCGCTTTTATCGCGGATGTATCCAGGAATCCTAAAGCAATTTTTTTTGAGACATGCCCATTAACCATCATCATTATCGAAAGAGGGGGGTCAATGAAAGATTCCATCATGAAGGTAATCAGGGAAAGACGCAGCGTCAGAAACTTCGAGGATAAACCGGTTCCGGATGATTTGTTGAATACCGTGCTTGAAGCCGTTCAATGGACACCGTCGTGGGCGAATACACAATGCTGGGAAATTGTTGTAATAAAGGATCCGGGCGTCAAAGAAAAAATTCAGGCATCTTTTTCGAAAACGAATCCTGCTTTCAAATCGATCACTGCTGCACCGGTCGTACTTGCATTGTGTGCCCGGACGAATGAATCAGGGTATTATAAAAACGCCGTAACCACAAAGTTTGGCGACTGGTTCATGTTCGACCTGGGACTTGCGACCCAAAGCATCGGGTTGGCCGCCCATGCATCGGGACTCGGCACGGTCATTACCGGGTTGTTTGATCAGGACAAGGCAGCAGCTGTTATCAATATGCCGCAAGGGCATGAACTGGTTACGTTGATCCCGCTGGGGTTTCCTTCAAAAATTCCGTCCGCGCCGAAACGGAAGGAGATTTCCGAATTCATAAGAGAAGATACGTTCTAGTCGCTGGATGATTATGGCAGTTCATGGCAGATATCTTCGATAAACGCCTTTGATACAGTCTCCAGAGCCTTGCTCATTGCCCGGGCAAGTTCGAGGGGGTTGTTTTTTTTGAGGATTCTGATCTCCCGGTAGGTTTTCTTGAACAGCAGTTCTTCTGTCCTGGCCGTCCGGTCCGATCGGATCAGCATCAGTCGCAGTGCGAGGACTGCCTCCCAATCCTCGGGCGCGTCATTTTCATAAAAATCAATGATTGTTCCTTCGATTCTGTGCGTCACGGTCTTTCCGGCAGGGATTGTAACCACTGCTTCCGCGATGCCCGTTTTTTCAATATCTCTCAGCAACAGGGAACCCACCATGGTCGCCGGTGTGGAGATCCATCGGTGATACGCGTAACTGCTTCGCTCGTAGGGGCTTTCAGCATAAATGATCTGGTTTGTATCATACGGGGCGGATGCATCCAGGCGTTTCAAATGAATGGTTACCGGTTTGTGGTTGCCGTTTGTCAGGCATTCGGGGAAGTCGGGCGGGTCATAAGAAAGCGTATAGTATCTTACAGGCTCCGGTTGCGGATGAACCCTGGCGCATCCGTTAATCAGCAGAAAAACGGTCCCGATTAGACTTATCATTAAAATGATGGTTCGTTTTTGCATAAAGAATCCACTTTATTCTTCAATCGGCTTGGCGGGTGCGGGGCGACCAAATACTATCTGTGATGGATGGTTCGCTAATTGATCCAGCAGTCGATTGAGGTTCCCTGCGGCCTGTTGAAGATCGTCCACAATGATTGCCAGTCTTTGATCGTATCGTTCAATGCGGGAATCCGTGTCCCGGATGATGATATTTGCTTCCCTGAAAAATTCCGAGGCGAATTCAGCGGCTTCTTCAGCCTCGGCAATGGTCTGTTCAATCGAGTCGGTATTCATTTCAAAAAACGATTCCACGAGGGATATGGTTTTGCGGCTGTCATGAACAAGCTCGTTGAAGTTTTCGGTGGTTGAGAGCAGGGACATACGCATTTCTTCCCATTGTTCCAGATTCAAAATCGTGTTGGTTTTTTCAATAGTCGTTCTCAGCCCCGCGGAAATTTCTTCAATTTGGGCGTTAACCAGAACACGGTTGATAGTATCCAAAGTGGTTTCGAAGCGGTGAAAAATTTCCGTTATTCTCAGTTCCTGGAAGGTATCGACAATATCGGTTGCACTGTCGATGATCCGGGACATCTCCGAGCGGCGGGTCGCAATAACCGGATATGCCGGTTCGAAGGGGAGTTTTGGTGCTTCGGGGGGTTTGTCCGGTCTTTCGAGCTCGATATTCATAATCCCGGTGATTCCCAGCGAGCGCACGGTTGCCTCCAGTTCGGATATATCGGTGACTTGTGTATCGACTCGCATAATGATCTCTACCCGTCTCCCGTCCGGTGCCACATTAATCGCTTCCACGCGACCGATTCCAACACCTCTGTAGGTAACTTCCGCGCCGGGGTTGAGCCCTCGTACGGAGTCATCGAAGTATGCGGCATACTTGTGCCCGTCATAAAAATAATCCGTAATCCCGAGCAAGAGCATAAAAAAGAGGGTTACGATTAAACCGGTGATGACAAACAATCCAACTGTAAATTTTTGGCGAACAGTGGGCATGAAAATAGGTCCCTGAAATGCAATTTATATTCTTTACCATTTGATGGCGTTACAAAAAGACTCATATGGTTAAAACCAGTACTTTCAGGATGAATTCCGAAAATCCGATTGCCGGGATACCGCTGTGCGTTTGAAAAAGCGTCTGACTTTGGGGTTTTCGTGACTTTCCTTCATTTCACGAGGGTTTCCCCGTGCAATAATTGTTTTAGTGATTTTATCGAGCATGATGGCACTGTCCCCGAGAGCGTTGATACTGTCAAGGTCGTGGGTAACAATAATAATGGTCGTTCCCGTGGTTTTATTGATATGCAGAATCAATGCGTCGATTTCCGCGGCTGTCACCGGGTCAAGCCCCGAAGACGGTTCATCCAGAAAAAGGATCTCCGGATTGAGTGCCATGGCTCTGGCCAGTCCGGCCCTTTTTTTCATGCCGCCGCTGATCTCCGATGGCAGATATTGCTCAAAACCCTCAAGCCCCACCATCGCCAATTTCATCCGAACGATCACCGGAATGAGTTCCTTGTTCATCGTCAGATGCTCCGTGATGGGAAGTGCCACATTTTCCCCGATAGTCATTGATCCGATGAGCGCGCTGTTTTGAAATAAAACACCCATTTTCTTTAAAATACTCATGTAAATATTTTCATTCGCATTGAAAATATCGGTATCTTTTATCCTTATCGTTCCGGAAAACGGAATTTCCAAACCGATCATGTGCCGCAATAAGGTTGATTTCCCGGAGCCACTGCCGCCGATGATAATGAAAATTTCGCCCCGGTTTACTGAAAAGCTGATATCATTGAGAACGCGCTCGGTTTTGTACTCGACGACCAGGTTTTCAACTCGAAGGCATTCTTTGTGTTGCGACATATTGCTTTATTCCCAGTAAATACGGATTATGGCAAAAATCGAATCGAAAAGTATGATAAGAAAAATGCCGGTTACCACTGCTGTCGTTGCTGCGTTACCCACGGAGGATGCCCCGCCGGTAGCCTGAAACCCCCGCAAACAGCCGGTAATGGCTATCAAAACGCCAAATACCATGGCCTTGGAAAGTCCCCACACGAGTTCGAACAGGGTAATGGCCTCGAAGGTCTGGTTGATATAAGAGTCCATGGTCAACTGGAGCATGAACACGCCGATGAACATCCCCCCGGCAATGGCGAAGATATTCGAAAACATTGCCAACATGGGTATTACGATAATGGCTGCGATCAGGCGGGGCAATACCAGGAATCGGTATGGATCGAATCCCATGACAACCAGGGCGTCGATTTCCTCCGAAATCTTCATGGTGCTGATTTCGGCCGCGTAAGCAGAACCTGACCTGCCCGCAACGATTATACCGGTCATGATGGGTCCCAGCTCCGAAACCATGGCCAGGGCAACGAGATTTGCCACATAAATATTCGCGCCGTACAACCTGAGTTGCATTGATGAGATAAAGGCGATTATCAGCCCCAGCATCAGGCTGATAAGTCCGATGACCGGGAGGGCGTCTACCCCGGTGGTTTTCATGTGCAGCAAGATATCTCCGAACCGAAGTGAGCGGGGATCTTTGATGGTTCGGCCGAGGGATATGGTAATGGCGCCAATGAAGGTGATAAAAAATAAAATACCATTATATGCTTTAATTGTGCTTTCGCCCGCCTGCATGATCAGGTTGGGTGTCGCAGGTGAGGCGAGCCCCCGGGTGTGTCGGTTGAAATTCGTCATATCGAGCATCTTTTGGTGCTCCCCGCTGATATTTACAATTTCAATTTTTTCCTCGGGAACCCCTGAAATGCGTTTGATTTCGGATATTGCCATGGCCCCGTAATCATCCATGTGCGTCACCTGCCCGATGTCGATAACCAAGTTTTTGGATATCCGCTTTTTCAGCCCGGGTCGAATTTCCTTAAGGCAGTTATTTGCTGTATCGATTGTCAGGTCCCCGTACAGAAAAAGAGTGCTTTCATCGCGTGCGGTCAGGTCAATTTCATGACCGCATGTGTCGGGGGTGGATTTTTTCAGAGGATTCATACAGGTGTTTTCATGGGGTCGAATGATTATTTCGAATGAACAAGAAGTCTCCGGTTTTTTGTATCAGGTTCCCGCGATAAACCTTGCAGTATGTATTTGTGGGAGCAATGGGGGAAAATGCCGCCGTCCTGATCAAGGTTCATTGCCATCTTAATATGTTAACCCCGCAGCATAAGTTGTGCAACCGGCTTGCCATTCATAATGACCTATGATAAAAAATCTTTGTATTTTTAGTTAGTGCCTGAACGAAAACCGTCTTTTTCGCCAATCTCTGCGTCCGGCTCAAATTTTAATCCTCAAAATACGTCCAGTATTCCTGCGGTTAAAATTTTCGCCGTCCTTG
>SLIE01000197.1 GCA_007135795.1 Desulfobacterales bacterium | reverse complement strand
CGCCAGTATTTGTATAGATTCATATATGCCCGGATTGCCCGCTCCGGAGAATCGAATGTGGGGATACCCGCCTTTTCAAAAATACTGCGGCCGGGTTCGACATCCACACCGCCGAGCCAGCTGGTCAAGACCGGAAACTGTTGCTGGCGAAATTGTTCTGCCAGCATATGGGCGACGATGACGGGGTCTGTGACCCGCTGGGGGGCGAGCATGACCAAAATACCATCCACCTCTGACGCATCCATGAGAATCTCGATAACCTGCCGATAGCGTTCAGCAGTTGCATCTCCCAGGATATCCACCGGGTTTGCATGACTCCAGAAATCCGGTAACACGGCGTTCAAGCGCGCCAGGGTTTTACCGCTCAAGGAAAGCGGTTCCAGTCCATAATCCGAAAGCGCATCAACCGCCATTACACCCGGGCCGCCGGCGTTGGTAACGATCGCAAGTCCACGGTTAACGGACTTGGTCTGCTTCCCGATAAACGAAGCACAGTCAAAAAGCTCGGCAAATGTTTTAACCCGTACAATACCCGCTCGTTTGAAAGCCGCGTCATAAATCAAATCCTCTCCGGCCATGGCGCCGGTATGCGAAGCGGCGGCGATCGCCCCCGCACGGGTCCGTCCGGCCTTCAATGCAATAATCGGTTTGATTCTGGAAACAGCCCTGGCCGCGCTCATGAAATTGCGTACCCGGGTGAGATTTTCTACATACATGACGATACTGCTGACAGCCGGATCAGACCCCAGGTAATCGATCATATCGCCGAAATCAACATCCAGCATCGAACCAAGGGAGATAAAGTAAGAAAAACCAAGATGTGTCCTGGCGGCATAATCCAAAATAGCAGTACAAATTGCCCCACTTTGGGAAATAAATGCCATTTTCCCGCCAATCGGCATCCGGGGGGCAAAACCGGCATTCAACCGATGACGTGTTGAAATAATGCCCAGGCAATTGGGGCCGATGATACGGAAACCCGAGTTATGGATCTGTTTTTTAATTTCCGCCTCGATTGCCATCCCGCTTTCACCGATTTCTTTTCCGCCGGCCGAAATCACGACAGCACCGCCTGCCTTGTTTTTCAGACACTGTGCGGTAATTTCAGGGACCGTGGCAATGGGGGTGGCAATAATCACGAGATCCGCCGGCTCGGGCAGTTTATGCATGGCCTTGCAGGCGAACTTACCCATGATGGTCGAATGCTTCGGGTTTACAGGATATATGCGTCCGTTAAAGCCGCAATCAATAAGGTTCTGCATGACAGACAGACCGATGCTCTCTTTTTTTTCACTGGCACCGACCACGGCTATGGTCTTCGGCTGGAACATTCTTTCAAGATTTTCGATCCCCATGAGCCTTCCTCTGATTTGCAATTTCCATTAGAATTGCTGTGTTTCCGATCTGACTACACTATGGAAAAAGCAACTTGCATGCCATGATTGACGGCAAAGCCCAAAAGAAGACGGTATTTTATTGAAACAATCAAAAGTCCAGCATTCAGAGGAGTTCTGCCGGAAACAGCATCTCCTGTATTTAATTTCACTATTCCGGGGAGTATGTATTTATGGAGATGAAAGTGATGAAATTTTTACAATCTGGAAATTATTTTTTGGCAACTCGATATCAAGGGTGGTAAAAGGAGAGGCATCAGGGTACCGGTTGGCTATAGCAACACTACGCCCATCTGCAATCCTGCTTTTAACGACGCCATCATCTTTAACCTTTAAAATTTGATTAGAGACAATGCTAATTCACTACATACTTACGGCTCTCGGCTTTGTAATGCTTTATTTCGGTGCGGAGTGGCTCGTCAGAGGCTCCGCCAGCCTCGCCCGAAAGATGGGAATCTCCCCGATTATTATCGGTCTTACCGTGGTGGCCTTTGGCACATCCGCTCCCGAACTCGTCATCAGCGTCGTCTCTTCTATTTCCGACAAATCAATGATTGCCATCGGCAATGTCGTCGGCAGCAATATATGCAATACAACCCTCGTCCTTGGCATCGCAGCTTTTCTTATGCCCGTTTCCACGGACAAATCCGTTGTCCGCCGCGACATTCCCCTGATGCTCATCATTTCACTTTTTCTGGTCGCACTTTCCATGAATTCCCTTATAACCCGGGTCGAAGGTGTCATCCTGATTGTCGGAATACTACTTTATATTTACTACAACTACTCCTTGACGACCAAAGCACAACAGAACGGGCTTGGAGAAAAATCCAGTATCATCAGAGATGTCGAGCCGGTGACAATCGTGGAATCCAGGCTCAAACAGGGATTTCTCATTGTCGCGGGCATTGCACTGGTGGTCGGTGGCGCCCAGGTGCTTATCAATTCCGTGGTCATCATCATGGAAGTTTTCGGGGTGAGTGAAAAATTCATCGGCCTGACCGTGGTCGCCATTGGCACATCCTTGCCCGAACTGGCGACATCCGTGGTGGCAGCCCTGAAAAGAGAAATGGATATCAGTATCGGAAACCTGGTGGGAAGCAATGTTTTCAACATATTAAGTGTTATCGGGGCAGCCGCCCTGGTCCGCCCGATCATAATTCCCGGTGGTTTCATACAAAGCGGCATGGTTATTGACTTCTCGGTCATGTTACTTGCAGGTATCATTCCATGGCTGTTAATGCGAAAGGATTATACCCTTCACAGATCCGGCGGGGTGGTACTGATCATTATGTATATGATCTATATGGGATACCTGGTCCATACGGGATGAACAATAGTGACAAGACCGAAAACAACCGGCTGCAAGCGGCTTCATTTCATTTAACGCCCAGAATCTTTTTAACGATTTCTATAAGAAAGACCGGGTTCGCTGTTTTTTCCACAAATGCATCCGCGGATCGATAATCAGGATGATCCGCGTATTCGTCATATGGCGAATAAATGACCACGGGAATTTTCATTTCCAGAAATGTGATTTTTTCCATTACTTTTTTCCCGCCACCAAAGGGAAGGTGGGGGTCAAGCACCAGCAGGCAGGCAGCCGGAGGTTCGTTGACCTTGATCATAACGGCATCGGCATTGCCGGCTTTTTTGACCACGAACCCGGCATCGCCAAATTCATTCGCAAGAAAGCTGAGGATACGCGGATTGGCATCAGCAATCAGAATAACCGGCATGTTTTCATTTTTCGGACTTCCCTCAAAATTGATCATAATACTGCACTCAGCAAACACCGTGCCATCAATTCGAATCAGGTCTGACTTTGAAGATCTCACCCACCATCAATGCTTTTTTTGATTTCGGCAAGTTACCAGATGATTTTTCTGCACGATTGCAACAGATGATATGCAGTATTTTTTTACACCCTGTAAAATTTTGATGGTTCCTTAACAAGCGTGACTGACGGCAATACAGAGCCGGCTCAACTCCTGTGAACCGGGTTACCCCTGGGAGCGCCAGGCTCTTGCCTGGCACAAGACCCGGGCGATAGCCCGGTGGGGGTTGATTGGTTTTTTGAAACACCCCATGCCATTTGTGTTGCAGGCGTAATGCATGACCTTGCCCCGGAAATAGCGGGCTTTGCCCGGTTTAAAAGGCATGCCAGGCAGGAGCCTGGCGCTCCCAGGGGGGAGAGTCGTGCGAGTTGGGAATCGTTGGAAAGGATTGTCCGATGCAGTATTTTTTTACATCCTGTAAAATTTTGATGGTTCCTTAACAAGCGTGCTGACGGCAATACAGGGCCGGCTCAACTCCTGAGAACCGGGTTACCCCTGGGAGCGCCAGGCTCTTGCCTGGCACAAGACCCGGGCGATAGCCCGGTGGGAGTTGATTGGTTTTTTGAAACGCCCCATGCCATTTGTGTTGCAGGCGTAATGCATGAACTTGCCCCGGGAATAGTTGGCTTTGACCGGTTTAAGGGCATGCCAGGCAGGAGCCTGGCGCTCCCAAGGGGGAAGGCTGTGCGGGGTTGGGATAGATGTCCGGTACTGTTACTCCTTCACCTTTGTTTCAAATGACAGGTTGTATTTCTCGATCTTCGCCTGCAGCGTGGGACGGGTCAATCCCAGCAGTTTTGCCGCCTGGCTGCGGTTGCCATCCGTCATGCCAAGCGCTTCCCCGATAATGATACGTCCCACCCGATCCATCATAAAGTTAAACAAATCGGTCTGTGTGTCAGCGTCAAGCTGTTCCCGGACCCATTGCCGGGTAAATGCTTCCATGTCCTGACTTTCTCCGGAAGCATCATGTTGGCGGCTCGGGGAGAGTGCCTGACTGACCGCTTCCGCCCTAATGGGGTAACCACGGCTGAATATGAGCGCCTTTTTAATAATATTTCCCAGTTCCCGAACGTTTCCCGGCCAATCATAAGCATTGAACAGTTCGAACACCTTGTCATCAATACCGGGATTCTCCATTTTCATTTCAGCGGCATACATGGATAAAAAATAATCACACAACAGCGGCACATCCGCTTTGCGTTCCCGCAACGGTGGCAGTTCAATAGAAACCACCTTCAAGCGATAATACAGATCCTCCCGGAATGTTTCGGCTTCAATCGCTCTTTCAAGATTGCGATTTGTAGCGGCAATAATACGGACATCCACGGGGATGGGCTTAATGCCCCCGAGACGCTCTATGCTGCGCTCCTGCAACAATCGCAGGATTTTTGCCTGTATCTGAAGCGGCATATCCCCAATTTCATCCAAAAAAACCGTTCCACCGCTTGCCTGCTCAATTTTGCCTACCCGCTGCCCCACGGCTCCGGTAAACGCCCCCTTTTCATAGCCGAACAATTCGCTTTCAAGCAGGGTTTCCGGTATGGCAACACAGTTTATAACCAGAAAAGACCTGTCCGCTCTCCGGCTGTACTGGTATACAGCCCGTGCCACCAGTTCTTTTCCGGTTCCGGATTCGCCCCTTATCAAAACCGTGGCATCTGTCGGCGCCGCCCTGCCGATCGATTTGTAAACCGTCTGCATGGGCTCGCTCTTTCCGATCAGAGCATCCTTTTCAAAGGTATCCGGGCCCGCGTCCATGTGCACCCGGGAGCGCATCATTCTACCGGCATCCAGGGCCTGGCCGATCAACTTAAGCATGGCCGGGATATCAAAAGGCTTCAGTACATAATCAAACGCCCCCTGCTTTGTCGCTTCGATTGCCGTCTCCGTAGTACCGAAAGCCGTCATGATAATCACGGGAAGCCTCGCATCCATATCCCGGATTGCCGCGAAGGCCTCAAGACCATTAATACCCGGCAGGCGCACATCCATTACCACGAGATCCGGCTTCGTTTCTCTTGTCATGGCAATGGCCGCCTCCCCGGAAGACGCTGAGCGGACTTCGTACCCTTCCTCATGCAGCAGCTTCTCAAAACTGCGGCGCAACTGACTGTCATCGTCGACTATCAATATTTCGTTCATATTATCCGTCTTCTAAAACCGGAAGTGTAATGGCGAATGTCGTCCCGGCACCACCGGTGGCATCAAGCATCAAAAACCCACCGTGTTCGTTGATAATTCTCGCTGCGATAAAGAGTCCCAGACCTGTCCCCTCGGGCTTGGTCGTATAAAACGGTTCCATCACAAGGCGCTCGTCCGATTCTGATATTCCGGGACCATTATCGGAAAACGAAACCCGAACCGCCGGTCCGATAGTATCATCAATCACTTCTGTCTCTGAAATAATGATTTTTCCCCCTTCAGCCATCGCTTCACAGGCATTGATGATAAGATTTACAAATACCTCCTTTATCAACTCGGCATCAGCGGATACAGAGGAAAGCGACATCGCCTTTTCATGAATCACCGTCACGCCATTGAGATCGAGCCTGTATCGAAGCAATTCAATGGACATGTCCACAATGCGGGGGAGTTCGACAACCTGCTTTCGAAGCTTGTGGGGTCTGGAAAACTCAAGGAAATTTCTTACGATGTTATCAAGGCGACGCATCTCCTCCGCAACCACTTCCATGTCTTCCTGCTGCCTTTTTGTCATCTCCAAATTCCGCTGCAGGGAGAAAAGCCGCATATTAATGGAGGTCATGGGGTTTCGGATACTGTGGGCCACTTCGGTTGCGAGGTTACCGATCATGGCCATTTTTTCCGAATGCACCAGCAGGCTTTTGCTGTGCTTCAGCTCCTCGCGGGAATGATCGATCTCTCTTATCAGCCCGCTGACCCCCTTCCCCAGGGTAACGAGCTCATTTTTCGGGTTCTTTTCTCCACCCCCGGTCTCTTTTGTCTGTGTCATGGCCGCAAGGCGCCGTATGGGAGCAATCACGTGCATCACCATCAAAACCCCGAAAACAATCAGAAGCAACATGGATGCAACCAGTGAAAACACAACCGTGTAGTTTGACCGCACCGTCTTTTCACGGCTCGAATCACTGAGTTCAAGGATTTTCTGCTCGACAAGATCCTTATATAACACCACCAGCCCATTTAGCTCAAAAAAACGATCACGAACCTCCCAGTGCTTCTTTTCCCCCAGCGCCCTGTCCGGACCGCTGTAAAGACTGAGAACCTCGTCCTTGCCGGAGATGTACGCCTGATTTTTAATCCTGATTTGATTTAGCAATACAATTTGCCGGGGATCATTGTTCATGCGAAATGCTGTTTCCAGCCAGTTATCAAAGTCCCTCCGATAATTATCCAGTTCACGGAGCCATTTGGGATTCAAGTCCAAAGAATAATAGGTGGCAAATCCTTTGTGGTTGGCCAGCGCACTTTGCATTTCATACGCAGCATTTGCAGCCTTCATATCATTAAAGACGAGATTGTTGATAACCTTCTGGGATGAAACGGCATGCCATATGGAAACACCCCCCATCGCCATGATGATAAACGATAAGACACCAAGGTGAATCATAATCCGGGTAAAAAGCGCTGTCCCTGAAAACCACTTCACTGAGCCACCTTTAACGTCTTAAGGGTCATGAGACCGCCTGCCGCAATTGGGCAATCTGACGGGAAATCGCTACCAGCTCATTATTTTCATCCCAGATTTCACCATCTTCTTCAAGCAAACCGCAACTGATAAAGCGTGTCCGAAAAATGCATTTAAGCCACCGGGTCTGGGGCATGGTCCTTATGTTGATGGAAATTTCGAGCGTCGGCACCCACGCCATCATTCCCTGGCTTGCCATTACTGCCGGGGGGAATGCGTCCGCTACCATGGCAATGGCGGCTATGTCATACGGGCGTTCCTCTTTAAAAGAAAACCACCCCTTATTCTCCGAAACCGGGCTTAACTTGTTTTCCATCCATCCGGCACAAGACGGATCGAGGCGCACATCCACATTTTCAAACATTGT
>SLIE01000283.1 GCA_007135795.1 Desulfobacterales bacterium | reverse complement strand
TGAAAAAAAAATTTAGAGTGAATAATTATGATCAACAGCATGACCGCCTTTGCAAGTGAAGAAGACACCCAGGACAACACGACCATATCAATTGAGATTCGATGCTACAACAGTCGGCACCTTGATCCCAGCATTCGACTTGCCCCCAGTCATGCAAACCTGGAGGAACCCGTCCGGCAGATGATCTCGCAGTTTATTCAGCGGGGCCGGGTAGAAATCCGAATCAATGTCAAACGTGAAACCCAGGAGGCAATCGCGTTCAACATCAATGAACTGCTTGCCGATGCTTACTACAATACATTAAACAACATCAGGACCCGCTATTCCCTCTCTGAGCCCGTATCCCTCGACCACCTGCTCAAATTCAGCGGCATTATAGAGCCTATGGCACTGGAATTTGATTCTTCCGCGATCCTGAGTCTACTTGGAGAGGTCATCACCCGGGGATTTGAGAAAGTCAACCGAATGCGTGAAGCAGAAGGAAAAGCCATTGCGGATGATCTTTCCAAACGTATCACCCATATTGAAACCTGTATCATGCAGATTGAAAACCAGGCGGACGGCTTGCTCGAACGCCATTATCAAAAGCTTGTTGATCGCATCAATGAGTTGACTCAAGGTGTCGTGGAGATTGATCAGGGCCGCCTCGCCCAGGAGGCTGCTTTGCTGGCAGACAAAGGCGATATTTCTGAAGAAATCACACGGGCCAGAAGCCACCTGGATCAATTCCGGAAACTAATGGATTCCGATGAACCGGCAGGCAAGCCCCTGAACTTTCTGTTGCAGGAATTTTCACGAGAATTCAATACAATGGGTTCCAAAGCCGGCAATACCGATATTTCTCATATCATTGTATCGGCAAAAACCGAGATCGAAAAAATCAGGGAACAGGTCCAGAACGTGGAATGACCCACTGTATCATCCCACCAGGATCTTTTCATTATGTTCAAACAGATGGGGACACATCGACAGCGGGTAATGCAAATACCCGCTGATTTTTGTTGATTGGCAGTTATTGTTCGGCAGCCAGGCATGAAAAACAGATCAGCCTTACCAAAAGGAGTTAAAAATGGATTACAATTTATTGAATGTTGGATTTGGCAGTACCATCGTCGCCGAGGAGGTTATAGCAATACTGGCACCGAACTCCGCCCCCATGAGACGGCTGAAAGACGAAGCGAGAGAAGAGAACCGGCTGATCGATGCCACCCACGGACGCCGCACTCGCTCGATCGTCATTACCAAAACCAATCATATCCTTTTATCTTCCATCCAGTCTGAAACCCTGGCCCAGAGATTCATGACACTCAAGGACAAAGAAACCGCCAAGGCAATGTGACGGCTTGAAACGATCTGGAGGATGAATGTCCGAAAACAGAAGTGATGAAAATCAAAAGGGAATGCTTTTCATTATCTCCGCACCGTCAGGTGCCGGGAAAACGACTTTGTGCAATGCCTTGAGGAAGAGATTTCCTGAACTGGATTATTCGATTTCGCACACAACCCGGGCGCCTCGCAAAAACGAAGTGGATGGCCGGGATTATTATTTTATCTCAGAAGAAGAATTCAAGGAAAAAAGAAATAGAGGGGAATGGGCGGAATGGGCAAAGGTCCATGGTCACTATTACGGTACCTGTGCAAAAGCGCTAAATGCCGCACTCGATGCCGGCAAGAGCATATTGCTCGATATCGACGTGGAAGGGGCCAGGCAGATTAAATCCGTCTATCCCAAGAGCACGGCCATTTTCATCATGCCCCCGTCCATGAAAATCCTTGAAGAACGGCTTCGTTCCAGAGAGACGGACAGTGAGGAAGATATCGTGAACAGAACCCGGCATGCCCGGAAAGAAATTGCCAGCAAGCATTTTTATGATCATGTTATTGTCAATGACCGCCTGGAAGATGGAATAGAAGACCTTTGTTCCCTGATTGGGGAATACATGGCTGAAAACAATCAATCATGACGTATTGCAGCAATTAAACACACTATGCCACGCAAATCCAAAGCTCAACATGAAATCATATCCGGTATCCATTCCGTCGAAGAGGCACTGCGTGCAAACAAGCGCAAGTTCCATGAAATCTATTTTGCCAGGCCGCTACCCGGAAATATTGCCGAATCCGCACGGAAAAAGAACATTCCGACCCTGCCGAAACCGGCTGAAGCGATACAAAGCCTTTCCGGTACGGATCAACACCAGCAGGTTGCCGCAAAAGTAGGTCTTTTCCCGCCCACAAGCATCGCCGAAATGATTAAAACACCAGATACCGAAGATGCGCCCTTATACCTGATTATCGACAGTATCGAAGATCCCCGGAATTTAGGTGCGCTGATCCGTACGGCCGTCTGTGCCGGCGTTTCCGGCGTTATTGTTCCCAAAGATCGCTGCGCCCCGTTGACGCCCCTGGTTTCAAGAGCATCGGCGGGCGCCATGGAACATTGTCGCATATGTCGCGTAACAAATCTTGTGGCCGTAATAAATGAACTCAAAAAACATGGGATCTGGGTTACCGGACTCGACCATAAGGGCGCTTTGTCCATTTTCGATGCAGACATGACAGGCGCCCATGCCATCGTCATCGGTGGTGAACATACGGGAATTCGCAGACTTGTTGCCCAAAACTGCGATAACCTCTGTCATATTCCGCAATTCGGCGCAATTGGTTCCTTAAACGCCTCGGTTGCCGGAGCCATTGCCATGTACGAGGGGATTCGCCAACGACACGAACAGCGTAAAACAGCCAGGAGTGCCGAATAATGCCAACTTCCTGCCTGACCTCCAATAAACGATAAACTGACTCCGAACATTGAAAGGACTTGAAATCATATGAAAAATGCCCAAAAGATAACTAAAAAGAGCAATGGCGAACTGAATGTTCCCGACCATCCGATTATCCCGTTTATCGAGGGTGACGGCATTGGCCCGGATATATGGCAAGCAACCCGCATGGTCATCGATGCTGCCGTTAATTCCGCATATAAGGGAAAAAGAGCGATCGCCTGGCATGAATTGTTTGTCGGAGAAAAAGGGTTTAACAAAGATGGGCAATGGTTGTCCCCGGAGGCATTGGAAGAGATAAAAGAGCACATGGTTGCGATCAAGGGTCCCCTTACGACCCCGGTTGGTGAAGGTATCCGGAGCCTTAACGTGACAATCCGCCAGAAACTCGATCTTTTTGCCTGTATCCGGCCCGTTCGTTATATTGATGCAGTCCCCTCCCCCATGAAGCATCCTGAAAAAATCAACATGGTCATATTCCGCGAGAACACCGAGGATGTTTATGCAGGGATTGAATGGGCTTCAGGAACTGATGAAGCCGAACAGGTCATTACTTTTTTAACAGAGACCATGGGCGCCGACCTGCCGGAAAAATCGGGGATCGGCATTAAACCGATCAGCCCTGCAAACACAAAACGGCTTGTCGCCAAAGCCATTCAATACGCCATTGATCACGAATATCCCTCCGTGACCCTGATGCATAAGGGAAATATCATGAAATTCACGGAAGGGGCTTTTCGAACATGGGGGTACGAAGTGGCGCTTGAAAAGTTCCGGGACCGGGTTATTACGGAAGACGAGTTGTATACAATCCATGACGGCAAACAACCTGCCGGAAAAATAGTGATTAAAGACAGGATCGCGGACATGCTCTTCCAGCAAATATTGCTCAGACCGGAAGAGTTCGATGTTATTGCCACCCCCAACCTGAACGGGGATTACATATCCGATGCCCTCGCAGCGCAGGTTGGCGGGCTTGGCATGGCACCAGGCGCCAACCTTAGTGATGATTGCGCGGTCTTTGAAGCAACCCATGGCACGGCACCGAAATATGCCGGGCTCGACAAGGTCAACCCCAGTTCCCTGATTCTTTCCGGGGCCTTGATGCTGGATCACATCGGCTGGCCGGAAGCTGCGACGCTCATTCGCAGCAGCCTTCAGGCCGCCGTGTGTTCAGGCGAAGTGACATACGATCTGGCCCGTCAGATAAAAGGGGCAACCGAAATGAAGTGCTCGGCATTCGGCCAGGCCATTGTGCGCCGGATGGGATGATTGGTAAATCCGTGAATATGAAATCCAAAAGCAATGCGAAACCCGGAAATGCCGGGTTTCGCATTGTACCCGGGATCTGGAAAAAAATCGGAAAGCGATTGGCACGGGTCGTTTCCAACGGACTTTTTCCGGAAACATGCTTTACATGTAATGAATTTTTCGACACTGAAGAATACCCGGGAAAAACCCCTGCCGGTGCCGACCTGACTGACCTGGCTTCCGAATCGGCCGGGCATATTTTTCCAACTGTCATGGCGCGGTATCTTTGTCATGTTTGTATGGCCGACTTTTCTCCCGTAACACCGCCAATATGCACCCAGTGCGGCATACAATTCAAAAGCAGGGCCGGTGAAGACCACCTTTGCGGCCAGTGCATATCTGCGGAAAAACCATTCATATCGGCCCGGGCATGCGGTCAGCATGCAGGGGCATTGATGAAACTGATTCACGCTTATAAATACAGTGGAAATACTGCGCTTGGCCGTCCTTTTGGCACCCTTTTGCACATTCATTTTTTAAAGCATTACGCACAGACGCAGATAGATTTCATTATTCCCGTACCACTCCACAAACGAAAGCTCAGAAAAAGAGGGTTTGACCAGGTTGCATATATGCTCTACCATTGGCCATGGTTGAAAACCGGTGGACAAAGGCGGACGGATAACGGTTCCGTTCTGGCGGACAAGCTGCTGATACGGGTAAAAAATACCGACACACAGACCGGTCTCGATCGAAAAAAGCGCGCGGAAAATATCAAAAACGCCTTTGCGGTAACCGATACCGACAAAATCCGCAATAGCCGCATACTTTTAATCGATGATGTGTATACCACGGGGGCAACATTGGAAGAATGCGCTCTTGCGTTAAAACGGGCAGGTGCTTCGGAGGTATATTTCCTTACGCTTGCCAGGGCTATGTAAAGATGAGATTTCGACAAAAAAACAATCTGACATATCTAACATATAAAAACCTGGATCATTTCCCGGAAGTGGTGCATGGAATCTTCACCCGGCTGGAGGGATGGAGCCGGGGGGCTTTTGCATCGCTTAACATTGGGAAAAACGGTGGTGACAGTGATTTTGCCGTTCACCAAAACCGGAATGCCATTGCCGAATGCCTGAATGCAAAGGCGCTGTACTTCTTGTCACAGGTGCATGGAACGGATATTACAGTTATCGAAGAAACAACCGTCCAGAATGGCAGTACCGCTTGTTTTCCGGAATCAGACGGCGTTATATCCAAGAGTCCGGGGAATATGCTAGTGATACAGGTTGCTGATTGCCAATCCGTTATGCTGTTTGATCCGGTTAACAGGGCAGTGGCAAATATCCATTCGGGCTGGCGGGGAAGCATCAATAATATTGTTGGCAAGTGTGTCGACACGATGAAAACCCGTTTCGGCTCGGCCCCGGAATCCCTCATTGCCGGCATTGGGCCATCGCTGGGCCCCTGCTGCGCTGAATTTGTACACTATGAATCTGAAATCCCGGAATCGTTCTGGAAATATCGCGACTCACAAAACCGGTTCAATTTCTGGCAGGCAAGCCATGATCAACTGAAGGATCGGGGAGTGCTGCCGGCAAACATTGAAACTTCAAATATTTGTACCAAATGCAACCCGCACCTGTTTTTTTCTTACAGGCACGCAAAAACAACCGGCCGATTCGCATCTGTCATTGGACTGTCGGCCGGGTAGCATGTATTGTATTTTTTAAACAAACTCCAGAAAAACAATATACACGACGGGCAGGGAATTGAAAAATGCCGCAAGAAACAGCAAAAATCCTTTATAACGCCGTAGTGAAGAACGGTTATTATAAAATCGGCCTGACGTGTGATCCTGCATACGAAAATGCAAACGCCGGGCAGTTCGTCACCCTGAAAATCACCGACCGGATGGAACCATTGCTGCGTCGCCCCTTCTCCATACACAAGCTGATCAAAACCGAAGATGTTGTCACAGGTCTTGAAATTCTTTACAGGGTCGTCGGGGGCTTTACAGCCCAGCTTTCTGAAAGGAAGGAAAACGAAACCGTTGATTTGTTAGGCCCCCTGGGACATGGTTTTTCTGTGCCAACAAACCTTGCAAGACCGGTACTGGTAGCCGGTGGAATCGGCGTGGCGCCGATTGTTTTTCTATCCGAACGGCTTGGCGAATCAGGTGTCTCACTTTCCAATGTCCCGGTATTTCTGGGCGGAAGATCCAAATCCGATATTTTGTGTAAAGAAGATTTTTCAAGACAAGGCCTGTTCATGGCGATCAGCACGGATGACGGCAGTTACGGAAAAAAAGGACTGGTAACCGAACTCCTAGAAACATGGCTTGAAGATCATACACCGGATATGATCTATGCATGCGGTCCCCACGGCCTGCTGCATGCCGTGGCTGAAATTGCGAAAAAAAATCAGATTCCATGTGAAGTGTCCATCGAAACGCTCATGGCGTGCGGTCTCGGGGTATGTATGGGATGCGCGGTCAAAACAGAAGATTACTCCGAAGGGTACCGGCATATTTGCAAGGATGGTCCGGTCTTTGATGCATCCGTACTGAAATTCTAATTAATGGAAAAAGGTCTATGTCCGACGAATATCGACTGACGCAAAAAACAAAGGCGTCCGGCTGAGCCGCAAAGCTGGGTCCGGGGGTCCTGGACCGCGTTGTGGCAAATTTACCGATCCACAGGAATCCCCGGCTCCTGGTAGGCATAGAGAGCTCAGATGATGCCGGGGTATACCTGTTGAATGACGAAACCGCCCTTATCCAGACAGTCGATTTTTTCACCCCCATTATCGACAGCGCGTATGATTTTGGAAGAATTGCCGCGGCCAATGCATTGAGCGACGTATATGCAATGGGCGGAAAGCCCATAACCGCCCTGAATATCGTCTGCTTTCCCACAAAAGACCTGCCGGAATCAATACTTCGGGAAACATTGGAAGGCGGCCTGGAAAAAATACACGAATCAGGGGCGGTTCTGGCAGGCGGACACAGTGTGGAAGATCCAGAATTCAAGTATGGTCTGGCGGTTACCGGTATTGTCCACCCCGGAAAGCTGTTAACCAACGGCGGCGCAAAACTAAACGATCGACTGATTCTGACCAAACCGATAGGGACCGGCATACTGGCCACTGCCGTAAAGGGAAGATTGGCCGAGCCGCGGGTAATTGAAGAACTGATCCGGATCACATCGACCTTGAATAGTAAAGCCGCCGAAATCACCCAAATTTT
>SLIE01000076.1 GCA_007135795.1 Desulfobacterales bacterium | reverse complement strand
TGGAACCTGATGAAAAATGAAAATGTCGGAATGGCCAAATTCGCCAGTATCGGCAACAAGCTCGATTTAAACGAACTCGATTTTCTCGAATATTTTATAAAAGACCCCGACACAACCGTTATTGCAATGTATCTCGAAAGCATCTCGGATGGAAAAAAGCTCGTTGAAATCGCATCTAAAAGCAAAAAACCGGTGATTATCTTCAAGTCGAGCACCACCACCACCGGAAACATGGCTGCCATGAGCCATACCGCTGCGGTAAGCCAGGATGATGCCATTGTTGACGCTGCGTTCGAACGTGCGGGAATTATCCGCATTCATCAGTTTTCGGATTTCATTTCCATGACAAAAGGGTTTAAACTGCCCCCATTCAAAGGGGATCGATTAATGGTTATGAGTCCGGCGGGCGGCTTTACGGTGATAATGGCAGACCTCTTCGAAAAAGCCGGTATTTCTTTTGCTGATCCCGGGCCGGCATTTTACGATGAACTGAAGAATTATTCCAATGCCGGCGTCATCAATTTTTCCAACCCGCTTGATATGGGTGATATCTACGATCCCGAAATGTATGCCCAGGTTTTCTTTACAGTACTCCACAATGACAACGTGGACGGGGCCGCGTATGTGACCCAGTGGCCGGACATGCCACGGGGGGAAGATGTTTTTACACGCATGTTCAATACGGATCTTTCCAAGGAGGCCATAGGTGCGATCCAGTCTTCCGGCAAACCCATGTATGTTTGCCTTTATGGCCATGACACGACCATCTCCCGTATCAAACAAAATATTATGTTTCCGCTTTTTAACAACCCCGAAGAGATGGTCAACGCCATAAAGGCACAAAAAGATTTTCACGCACGAATATCCCGGGAACCGTTTGTTTCAAGCCTTCCTTCGAATTTCAACAAAGCTGGCGTTGCATCCTGGTTAAGCCATAAATCAGATATTGTGGGAGAGGAAGCACTCGAGCTGATGGAGATGATAAACATTCCGGTTGCCGGATCAATGACGGCCAAAACGACCGAAGCCGCCGTTGAAGCTGCGGATTATCTCGGGTATCCCGTTGTCGTAAAAGTGGTTTCCCCGGATGCGATTCACAAATCTGAAACCGGCGGGGTCATGATCAATATAAAATCCCCTGAAGCGGTCCGGGATGCCTTTACTATGATTCAGGAAAATCTTCGCGCATTTAAGGAAGACGCGGTCTTTGAAGGCGTGCGGGTCATGCGGATGGCCCCGGAAGGTTTTGACATGCTGATTGGCGGCAAAGTCGATCCCGTTTTCGGGCCCGTGGTGGTTTTCGGGTTTGGTGGTATTTACGTGGAAGTTTTTGCAGATGTGGAAATAGTGATGTGCCCGTCAAACCGGCAGGAGATCAGAGACAAACTGAAACGGCTCAAGTCGTACCGGATTCTTTCAGGCATTCGCGGACAAAAAGCGGTGGACATAGAAGGTTTTGTCGATGTTATTGAACGGGTGACGCACCTTATGGATCAAGCTCCCGAAATCGAAGAACTCGATCTCAACCCGGTTCGCATCCTGGCAGATGGCTCGGGTGTCATGGCATTGGATGCCCGGATGAAACTTTCCTGAGCGTAAGACCGGCCGGGAGGGATTCGCCAAATATGGCGTCTTCCTCCTGCTCCTCGAAATCGTGGACTTCATTGACGATAACGGTTTTGTCACCCATTTCGTTTCTTTCCAGCCAATCCGTGAGTCTGCCGGCCAAGACCGAGTCGATATCCCTTGCCCGGTCACCTGTCTTTCGTGCCATCTGTACCATGGCATCACCGGCCGCGCCAACATTTTTCCACTCGTTTTCCAGCATCCATCCGATCCAGGTAGCGATTTCATTTGGCGGGACCACACGGTCAACAGGGCCGTACAAGAGTTCCCGTGCACCGATCCTGGAAAGAGACCATAAATATTGAGGTTTGGTTTTCTTAGGCGTAATCTCAGCCAGAAGCGCCCTGCCCCACTCTGTTTTTTCCTTTGGGGAAAGTCGTTCCATATTCGCAAGGGCCATATACATTTCAACGCGCTCCTGCGGTGGAATCCTCACCTTAGTTCCTTTTTTCGGCAGCAACAGGGCTCGAAGATCCTGGGAAAACTGTCTTTGCTGACCGGCGGAGAGGCCACCGGCAACCCTTCGCCACGTGATCCACCACTCGGTCAGAGCCTGCTGATTCTTTTTGAATATCACGCCTGTTTTATAAATCTTCCACAATTGTTTTATCCGCTGCTCGTCAAAGCCATCCCCGAACCCCGGGCGCAGACAAAACCCAACCAGGTTTAACCAGCGAACTTCATGCTCCGGGGAGAACTTCCGGCGATCGGCGTTTTCCAGAAGCACATCGGTGATTTTACGAATAAGTCCAAGTGGCCAGTCATTTCGTGATCGATGAGCACTGCTGGTTATGGATTTTACCAGGCTTGCAAGCGTTGCCGACGATGCGTCCTTTTCGAAAGCATCCGTCACAATAGACAAAATTTCTGCCAGCATGGCCGAATCAAATACTTCCCGGTCGCTTATACCAGAGTGTTTTGAAATGTCTCTCAACTGGAAACGAAGCTGCCACTTATGACTGGTTGAAACCGAAGCACACCAGAGCTCAAGGACCCCGGATTCCGTGTATTCAGCCTCGACCGTAACCCCGATTGCCGTTTTTAGCCCTTTGCGACCAAACTGAATAACTGTTTGTAATGGTGGCAACGGCGTCAGGGTTTCATCGATTGCGACCATGTCACCGGTTTTGTCACCTGATCGATAACTGGAAGAATAGAGATCAAAAGCCACCGGCTGATTGGTCAGCACATCAAATTCCATGTTCTTTAGTGCAATGCGGGTACCCTCGTCGAGCCCCCGCGGAACAATGCAAATGGCATTTTTTATATCCGCGGACGCATCATCCGACCTTGCAATTCCAAGATAATAGGAACGGGGACTCCCCGAACCGACCCGAACACCTTTACCTGCCTTTACAAGCCCGTAATAAGAAGCCCCCAAGGCAACGGCAGTATCGAGGCTTTTTGTCTCAAGCGTCCGCGGCCTGTTCTCATCTTTTTCATCGAACCATACCCGAACGGATTCGCGTATCCGTTCCTGGACAACTTTTGCTTTAAGGGATCCACCGTTAAACAGAATAAGATCCGGGAAGGCATTTCCTGGCCCCACGGCATGTTCAATATCTGTCCTGTGCTTTTCCATGAAATTGCCGATATGACGGGTAATGGCCGGTTCCTGTTCATAGGGAAGTCCAAACTCGGATATTCCTTTTTTAAGCGAATCCCGCACGATCTCCGACTTCTCGACCAGGGGAAAAAATCCTTCCAGTACGATCTTCTCAAGCATCCCCCGATCTATCTTCGCCGTAAGGGTTCCCCCGATTAAACTACTCCCCCCGCCCATCAGGGTAATGGTTTCACTGTCGGACTCACCATTCAGGATATTTTCCTTTGCTCGCCGGCACAAGTGGGTTAACGTTTTCCAGCGGTCGCCATCAAGGGATACCTTTCCCGTAAACTGCATTTCAACATGCCGGGCAAGGGTGAGATCAATATTGTCGCCACCCAGAATGAGGTGATCCCCCACTGCAATCCGTTCGAAACCGGGTGTTTGACCTTCGGTCTCCTTCAGGGTAATCAGTGTAAGATCGGTCGTCCCGCCACCTACATCACATACGAGAATCAGCTCACCCGGTTTCACAAGCTCATGCCAGTCTTTCTCGTGATAAAGCAACCAGCTGTAAAAAGCGGACAACGGCTCTTCCAGCAAAATAACATTGAAAAGCCCGGCTGTCTTCGCGGCTTCGATAGTCAGGTCGCGGGCAATTTCATCAAAGGATGCAGGAACCGTGATAATGAGAAACTGGTTTTCCAGATAATCGTCCTCGTTCCCGACCGTACTGTTCCATGCCTTGCGAATATGTTCGAGAAAAGCGGCAGTGGCCTGAACCGGAGAAACTTTTCCCACTTCGGCAGACGACCCCCAAGGGAGAATTCTGGCCCGCCGGTCCGCATTGGTGTGGCAAAGCCAGCTTTTGGAAGAAGAGACAAGACGGGACGGAACCCTGGAACCCTGGTCTCTGGCAAAGGACCCCACCGCATGCGTTATGCGTTGGTCCCATGGCAGACGGATGACCTCTTCGGAAATCTCATACTTTCCGGGGATATAATAAAACGACGGAAGAACCTGCAGGGACGACACTTCTCCCGCACCAGTGAGCTGAGGTATTTCAAAAAGCCGTATTCCCTTGTCTTTCTTCTCCTTTGCATTCAGATCGACAAAGGATACCGCAGAATTGGTCGTGCCAAGATCGATACCGATAATATAGCGCCTGTCTTGAATATCCATTGTCAGGACTGCTCCCGAACGTTGAATTCAAGCTTCCAGCGCTTTCCATCTTCTACCGAAACACACCATATTTCAAGGGTGCCGATCTCAGTGACCCGCACTTCAAGATTCACCCGGACACTGGTGCCGGGTGGTCCATCGAGCAAGGTTTCCAGGGTGGTGATCTCCTCGATTTCTTCATGCCAATCTTCAATGACGGCACCGGCAGGGTCGTGCTTGCGAATAGAGGACCCGAAGAAATCAAACCGGACCTGTTCCCCAACCACCAGTACAAATTCCCGCTCCGTAAGAAAAACATCTGTCCCCTCTTCCATTCCGAACGGGGCTACGCAAAGGGCTTTGATCGGCGCGGGCATTCCCGGAACCGCCGGCATGGCCGCCGCAACACCGATATAATACGTTTTCCCAAGTCCGCTTCTGATACGAACCCCGTATCCGCGCCGTGCATGCCCGTAGTATGCTGCTCCTCGTGCAACCGCCAGGTCATAACTTTCAGTATTGATCTCCCGGATACCCAGATCCTGATCTGTCCATGAATCAAGAATTGTTTTGATCCGCTCTCTGATGATGCGGGCTTTCATGACCCCGCCATTAAAGAGTATGGCAGTGGGAAATTCAATTTCTTCCGGCTCGTCCGATGCATGCCGATTTAAAAAGGCAGCCATGTGACGGGTGATGGCAGGGTCCGATGCATAAACCAGACCGGCTTCCCGCAGACCTGCCCGGCTCGGGGCAACGGGCGTTGCACTGGATTCGCACTCGGGAAAGAAACCATCAATGAGCACCGTTTCAATATCTTCGGCGCCCAATTCCGTCTTGATCGTTCCGGCAATAAGCCCACCCCCTCTTCCAAGGATAGTCACCGGGAAAGAATCGACATCGTCTTTTGAAAAAATGGTTTCCTTGGCATTTCTGCAGCCGTGGACCATGCCGCGCATTTGCCAGGAATCTATGCGTGTTCCTGCTTCCGAAAGCTTTCTGGTCAAAAAATATGCCAGGGCCAGGTCCATATTGTCACCACCGACAAGCAGGTGATCCCCTACCGCGGTTCGATCCAGAACCAGTTCACCATCTTCCTCGGAGATCCGGATCAGGCTGAAATCCGTGGTGCCACCGCCAACATCGCAAATAAGGACAAGATCACCCTTTGCAACGGAATCCCGCCACTTTTCATGGGATATTTCAATCCACGAATAAAAAGCGGCCTGGGGCTCTTCAAGGAGTGTGATATTGGATAGCCCCGCCATTTCAGCTGCATTGACCGTCAATTCCCTGGCAACAGCATTGAACGACGCCGGCACGGTAAGGTAAATATCCTGATTCTCCATGGTCAGAGAAGGATCGTCCGCCGCCATTTCATGATTCCAGGCATTGCGAATATATGACAATATTGCGGATGATGCCTCTACCGGGGAAATTTTTTCAATGTCGTCCGGCGCCTCCCATGGTAGGATAGGCTTGTTTCGGTCCACCGATGTATTACATAGCCATGACTTGGAAGAAGCAATGACTCTTTGCGGTACCTCGGTTCCCCGCAAGCGGGCATATTCACCAACGATGATTTTTCCGCCGGCCCCCCATGGAAGCTCGAACGCTCCGTCTTTTGCTTCAGCTGAAGGAGGAATGTATAGGAATGAAGCAAGACTGGATTGTTTTTCAATGGTGTGCGGAGAAACAATCTGCGGAATTTCAAAAATACGGATTTCAGGGATTTTTCCTTTTTCCACAACTGCATCCGTGTAAGACAGAATACTATTGGTGGTCCCCAAATCAATACCGATTATATATCGCGGTTCAGCCACGTGGATCCCTTTTTTTTGATTTTATAAAAAGACAGTTCTTCGGAGAAGATGAAATTCAAACAATTTCAACTTCAGCAGGGGCGATTATTTTTACATCGCCGCTAGCGGAAAGCACTGGCAGTTCCAATTTTCCTGCCCGCCACCCTTTGTGTCTCAGAATTCCGGTAAAAGGAGGTTCTCCGGTGACGTTACCAGTAAGTTTTATAACGCTTGAATCGAAATCGACAGGTACGGTAACTGTTTCGCCTTCATCCTTATCCATGACAAAAAGCGGTGACAGGTGTTTTTCAAGGCTTTTCTTGCAATTCTCGTGAATACTTCGAACCGCGGCGCCAATTTGCGCATCGTTGTAAGGCCCCAGCTCTTCCTGTAAAAAATCAACCAGTCGACCTTCCCGTTGGAGCACCGATAATAAGTGAAGATAATAACGACGTTGTTTTTCCTGGGCTTCCTGAACGGAAATACTTGGCACATCTTCTTCCACCTTATCTTCCGGGAACTCGATGTCGCTACTTTTCCGCTTCTTCTTTTTTTTCACTTTTCCGGTTCTTTCCTGTTCTGCAACCGGCAATTGACCGGATTCTTCCCTTCGCAGTACCCGCACCAGAATTTTCCTGACCACGAGCCACGAAATCAGAAAAAACAAGAAAAAGACGCCGGCGGTTACGGGTATAAACAATATGTGCACCCACTCAATAACAGGCCATAACTGCTCGATCGCTTCCTCGAGGTTCGGAACTTCAGCAATGGCCGTTCTGATCTGGTCAATGGATATAAACATGAAAACATACCTCACTGCCATGTATATGGAAACATAAATAGTCGCCAGCAAGATCATCATTATTAAAAAGAGCCAGAAAAAACTTCTCCTGGAAAAAGATTTGACAATATTCATGTTCATAAGAATATCTCCTGGTACACAAGGTATATACTACATAGTAAACATAATGATAAACGTAAGCGATTATTAAGTGTCCATCGGGATAGGTTCTCATTTTCAGATGGACACTAAATAGTGCCCGAACGAAAACCAGGATTTTTCGTCAAGGTCAAGGACGGCGAAAATTTTAACCGCAGGAATACTGGACGTATTTTGAGGATTAAAATTTGAGCCGGACGCAGAGATTG